>JARRMB010000023.1:0-18045 GCA_037386325.1 Candidatus Bathyarchaeota archaeon | reverse complement strand
AACATCAAACCCAAAAAATGAACCCGCAACAAAAACAGATAACACAAGACCAACAACAAATAAAATAACAGAATACAAAGGTTTCCTATAAGAAAAACTCAACAACTTTGAAGAATAAGATTTTAGAGGTTTTATAGAATAAACAAACATCACTATTCCAGAAGCGATAAGAGAAATAACACTTGCAATGTTCAGCGCTAAAATTAGAGGAATAGTCAAAGAATCCCCAATAAAACTAAAATTAGTGTTTAAAGGAGAAGAGTTAGCAACAACAAGATCATCTCCGACACTTAATTGCCACCAAGGAACATACAAAGAAACAATAACTAAGACAAAAAGAGAAATACTCCCAAAAAAACCAAACCAATCAAAAGTGAGTAATCTTAAATACTATTTAAGAAACAAATTTTTGGTGCAAAAATTTGAACAAAACAGGAACAAGCTTAATTCTTTTGCTAATAATCTGTTTTGTCATTATTAAAATCCCAAAACAAGTCACTGGAAATACAGAAAACAAAACAATAATTGTACCAGACGATTTTGCTACAATACAAGAAGCAATAAACAACGCTTCAAAAGGAGACACAGTTTTCGTTAAAAAAGGAATATACACCGATTTAGCATTACTCAACAAATCTATATCCCTTATTGGAGAAAACAAAGAAACAACAATAATAGACTCTACAGGAATTGAATCAAGAGTCTACATCGAAGCAAACTATGTAACAATAACAGGTTTTACAATAAAAAACGCAGACTCTCACGGAATAAGACTGGGTCTCATAGAATTTGAACCAAACTCAGAATATCAACCGATCGGATGCAAAATAATAGGAAACAACATTGAAAACAATAAAAGAGGAATTTATGTTCGTGGCGGATCAGAACACATAATATCTGAAAATAATATAACCAAAAATGAAACTCATGGAATCGAACTACATTCATCAAAAACAATAATCTTAAGAAACAACATTCTCAACAATGGAAAAACAGGTATAACGATTAATCAATCCAGAAAAGTAATCATAAAAGGAAACTCAATAAAAAACAACGGTCAAAAAGAATCAGGAACTGGTGGAATAAACCTACGTTCAGAAGGACCATTTTATATTTATGGAAACAACATCACAGACAACCATATAGGAATTCAATTCGACGAAAATTGTAACAATGCCTCAATTAGTAAAAATAACATAGAAAAAAACGATGTTGGAGTTGATCTAAAGAATTTTCTTCTAGACAACTCAAGCATAGGTACAGATAACATTGTATACTTCAACAACTTTATAGACAATACCAAACAAGTGGTAATAAACAAAGAATACTACAATAATGAAAGTATCGAAAATATTTTTTCATTTAATAATGGAACAGACAGAGTTTCCTGGGATAATGGTAAAAAAGGAAACTACTGGAACAACTTCAAAGGAATAGATAACAACGGAGACGGAATAAGTAACATTCCATTTATTATTAATGAGAAAAACCAAGACAAAAAACCATCCATGCAACTAATAGAAATCCCAAAAATTAAATCAGGAATAATGAGTCTTGAAGAAGCAAGTTTAGCAGTAAATTTAGAAATCCAAGCAAAATCATTCATTGGAGCAAGAAAAATTGCTGAACTAACAATTGAACCTTACATCCTCGATTCAGGGATAAAAGGAATACTATTATGGCTTGCTTCAAATGGAACAATTTACCAAGCAGAATATCCAACAGGAAACATACTTGGTAAATATCTAGTAACACATGAACCCTACTGGAATTCTTTAGAGGGATCTTACATTTGGAATTTAAATTACGAAAATTCAGAAACTGTCTGGATTGAAGCAACAAATGGAACAATATTACAAGATACAAACTTTTTATTCGAAAAAACTATCCAAGAAAATCAAAATGTGGAAGAACCAACATTTGAACTGTCAAATCAAACATTAATATTAATAGGATTTGCAGTAATCGCAATAATTGGAGCAACATTATTCTACGGAGAATTAAAGAAAACAAACAAAACAACATCTGAACCAAAATCATTAAACCTCTAAGCGAAGTCAACAAAAATTAATTAACTTTTTTAGGATCGAAATAACTCTTAATTTGAGATAATTATCAGTTGAATTTTAGATGAAAATAAAAAAGAATCAATTACTTTTGCTAACAGCATTTACGTTTATTCTTCTCTTGATTATTGGTTTAATTTCAGCATATTTAATATTTAATACAGATGAGTTAAGACCACCAGAACCCAGAGTCCTTGGACAAAAAACAGATTACTGGAAAGGGAAATATGTTTTCGGATTCTCAGTATCGGAATCCTCAATGCAAGAAATTGTAGAACAATACATAGTAATAATGGATGATCAAGGAAAAATTGAAACTTACAATCGATCAATTACTCATGCTTTTAGTAACATTAACCAATTAAGTAAAAACGAAGTTTACTATTACCTTAGACCTCCTAGAGGAACCAATGAAGAACCAAAAGCTGTAATTTGGAATTATCAGACAGGAAACACAAGAACTATACTGGAGGGTATTGACATAAGAGGACATCACGAATTTTTGATAGATAAGGGATATTTTATTACAATGAGAAGAATAGAGAAAGGAGGCTTAGACACAGTTGTCCATCTCGATCCCGAAACTGGTAATGAAACATGGTACTGGAGCTCTGAACCATTATTCGAAGAAAAACCCTGCGAATTATGCCCTGACGATGACTGGACTCATGGCAATGATGTAACAATCAGTTTAGATGGCAAATATTATTATGTCAACTTTAGAAACAGCGATAGCTTCGCAAAAGTTGACAGAGAAACAAAAGAAACAATTTGGATAGCAGGAAGAAATGGAGATTTCAAACTTTACAAAAATGGATTCGAAAAAGAAAGCTTATGGTATCATAGTCACGTTATAAAAGAAATAAAACCTAACGTTTTTCTAATGTTTGACAACGATTTTCATAACAGAACACATCTAGATTCGTATCCTGGAACAGGAGAAAATCCCTTTGAAGTAAATTACGGAGGTGAAAGTAGATTAATTGAAATTACATTAGATGAGACAGAAATGACGGGACAAATCACGTGGAGTTACAAACCACCAGCAGAATATTTCAGTGCAATTTTTGGAGACATAGACATACTTCCCAACGGGAATATTCTGGGAGTCTTCGGTACCCCGGTTCACAAATGGACAGCAGATCATGAAGAAATAAAAGAACCATTCGGAGCAGCCCTATTAGAAATCAACAGAGAAGGCGAATTAATAAGAGAATATAGATTCCCATTAGGAGTATCTATTTACAGATTACAAGAATTGAGCCAAAATTCTTCTGACTTCTTAACAAAAGCATGGGTACTTGAACTGGATTAAAAGTTCTTTATAAATATAAAAAATTTAAAAAACAACCAATTTTAGCCAAAAATTATAGAAAAGTTTTTGTTGACAAAATGCTGTCAATCTCCAATACATTAGGTGACGTTCATGTTAGAAGAAATAGCTAAGCTGCTATTTAGTACTGACAATCCAATTTTGGAAATAATAATAGCACTAGTTATTATTCTTGTAGCCCTAATTTTAGAAAAACTAATTCGTCGCTCAATAAGCAAATATGGAAAAAGAGTTAACCTTGAACCTCATGCAGTCAACATATTGAAGTTAATAGTAAGAATAATAGTTGCAACAGGCGCAATTATCGCTTTGATGATCCTATTTAAAATTCCAACAGATTGGTTCTTTGGAGCATCAGCATTAACAGGAACTGCAATTGGATTTGCATCAACCCAAACAATTGGAAACTTTTTAGCAGGATTTTACATAATGATATCAAGGCCATTTATGGTCGGTGACTATGTAAGAATTGGAGACGTAGAAGGTGAAGTAACGGAAATAACTGTAAACTACACCAAAATTTACACTCCAACATACACAAACACAGAGATACCAAATAGAAAACTATTAGACAGTATTATCATAAATTTTTCAGGTAAAACAGACATAATTGATTACTCATTTAAGATGGGTTTTCCACATCTCGAAAATAAGACAAACAAACAATTAATTGAAGACTGCATAAAACCAACAATTGAAAAATTCTACGAAAAATATAAAGAACAACTTCCAAGAAAACCTGAAGCAAGCATGCTAACAATGGACAGACTCGGAAGAGAAGTTAATATAAGAATGTTTTTCCCAGAAGGAAAAATAAAAGAGTTCTATGAAATCCAACCCGAACTTATGCGAGATATAGTTCACTGCTGGGACAAATTTAAGACAAACAAATGCGATAAAACATGCTAAACTCACTAATTTAGATAAATAAGTGAAATTAAAAAAATAAAAAAACAAAAAAGGAAAAAAATTAACATTTTTAAATTCAAGAAACTAGCTTTTTGAGCTAATATCTTCTTCTTGCAGGTCGTTTACTTGCATAACATTCTCTGCAATATACAGGTCTGTTCGGATCTGGTTTGAAGGGAACTTGACATTCCTTTCCACATTCTGCGCAGACTGCATTGTGCAATTCTCTTGGTCCACCATATGACATACTTTTTTGCACCTCCACTTCTAAGACAAAACTAGTTACTGAAATCACTAATTCAAATACTGACACATTAAAAGGTTACTTATAAACTTGCAGCTCCTTGAAAGACCCAAAAAAAGGATAACAGAGATAACGAAATAAATCTATAATTTATTTGCAAAATCGATGACCCTTTTTACTGACATGTAAACCATAAAATAGATAATAAATCTTAATAAATAAGATATACGATAATAGTAATGGAGATTCCTTTGGGAGAATCCGAAATCAACGAAGTAATTATGACATTCGTTGCCATTCCCCTAATAATAATAATTGGACTTTATCTTATAGCATGCACTGTCGCCCCGATAGCCCAATTAGATAACCAAACTTTTAAGATAATATTCACATTAGCAGGAGGAATACCTACTCTTCTTTTTTACTCAAAAAGCCAAATCAAACGAACAACAACTATAGCTTAAAAAATCAGAAATATATTTCATCAAAAATATATTTGTAATAAAAGGAAAATAGAAAATCAGTATCCCAACCTTTAACAAAACTAAATCACAGGGGGAGGTGAAATTAGTTTCAGATTGGGATACTGTTCATCCCTCAAACATCAGAGAATTTAATAAATTTTTCTTTTTTTCAAATAGAAAATAAAGTTTAAAATTAAACTCTTTTTTAGATTTTACAAAAAACATTCTAGAGTTAGGCATATTAACTTGAATTTACAATATCATAATTGGGGGATTAAGATGCAATGTATTTTCAACCATGAAATAGATTGCCCATCCTATATAGCCCAAAAAGAGTTAGGATATGAACCAAACCTAAAAGAAATCAGAGAAAAATTTTGTCCTCAATGCCCTAATAGCCCCAATAATAATATTAGAAAAAGAGAAGTAATTCAACATATTATTCCTTCTCGCGGTAACTACATATTCTAGACATCTGAATTAGCTCTGTCAAAATATTAAATCAATAGATACGAAGCATATGGGATTCTTTCAGAGATAGCCATTTATTTTTAGTAATAAACCAACAGGCTTATTCCTATCATCTTCTAATTTTCTGAGAAGTGTCATTAATGGAATTTTGGTCCAAAATTAAAAACGAGTTCTCATTTATTCAGGGCAATTACAAAATATTATTCATAAGTTGGATATTAATGGATATAGCTTGGGAAATGCCAAACCCAAATTTCCAATATTTTGTAGAAGCACTTGGAGGAACAGAAGTTTCTCTAGGAATAATAGGATTAGCAAACTTTCTTGGAATGGCAATTGTAGCATTTCCAGGAGGCTATTTAGCGGATAAATGTGGAAGACAAAAAATAATTTCAATAATGTCTTTTGGAATTGCATTATCATTTCTTTTATTTGCATTTGCCCCTAGCTGGGAATTTATTTTAATAGGTACAACAATGAGCAGTCTTTGTCTAATATATCAACCAGCACTTTTTGCGATGGTACAAGATTCACTCCCACCAAACAGAAGAGGAATGGGATCATCATTAATTGAATTAATTCACGGAAGCTTTAACACTCCAGGACCAATAATTGCCGGATTCCTTCTGCTCCAATTTGGACTAGTACCAAGTATGAGAATAATTTACTTAATAATGACAACGTTATTTCTTATAGCTGCATTTTGGAGATTGAAACTAAAAGAAACAATGAAAAACAGGGAACCAATTAAACTTCACTATTTTATAACTTTATATGCACAATCAGTAAGAGAGGGACTGTTAATATGGAAAAAAGTTCCTCCGTCAATTCTCTGGATTTGTATAATTCAAGCTATTACAATGTTCGGTTTTTCATTAACAAGAGTAATAAATGCAATCTATGCTAGAGACATTCTACTTGTTCCTCAAAACCAATGGTGGCTAACATTTATTCCTTTGCTATTAACAATGATATTTGCATCAATACCAATTGGAAAAATGATAGATACAATCGGAAGAAAAATACCAATGGCCTTAGGATCAATAACTTTTGCTGCATCAACTTTACTTTTTGTATTTGGAAACTTTACGATGATAATGATATCAATGATACTTTACGGAATTTCACTTCTACTTTTAATGAGCTCAATAAACGCAATAATAACAGATTTAGTTCAAGAAGAAAAGAGAGGCAGAGTCAATGGTTTCATCAATTTTGTCAGTTATATAAGTCAAGGGATAGCGATGTTAATGGGTGGATTTCTTTTTGGACAAGTTTTCCCGCAATCTCCATTTTTCTTATCACTTACCCTTGTTATTCCAATTCTTTTAATAATTCTTTTAAAAATTAATGAACCAAAAAGACATTTAGAATCTCAATTATTCATCGAACCAACAACTTTCAAATAGATCCCTTAATAGAATCTAATGTTCTAATTATCTAAATTTATTTTAGTTCTGTAAAAATAGAATCAAATAATCAACCTATTAAAAATAAAAATTAAATCAAAAAGAAATAATAACATCCAAAATTAGAGACCATAAACTAATCCTTCGTTTGCAGAACATTTTTGTAAAGTTCGATATGCTTTCTAATATGTTCTTCATTGGAAAAAACTTTAGCTACTCGTTTTAAACCATTTTTGCACATTTGTTGTCTTAGCTTCAAATCAACCATTACTTTAAGAATTTTCTTTTCTAAATCTTTTGAATCTCCTTGTTTAAATAGTAAACCTGAATCACCAATAACTTCAGGACAAGCCCCAGAATTAGAAGCAACAATCGGACAACCAAAAGCCATAGCTTCAAGCAAAACTATCCCAAAAGGCTCATTGATTGAAGGAAGAACAAATAAATCAGCAGCACTAAAACATTTATTTAAATCCTCTTTTTCAATATACCCAAAAAAGTTTACATGATTTTCAAGACCCAATTCTTTGACTTTAAATTGAATCTTTTCTTTAAGCATTCCAGTTCCAACAATTAATAATTTCACATCACTATACTTAGCTTTAATATAATTTATCGATTCTACTAATGTCAAAGGACTCTTATTCGGAATTAACTTACCAACAAATAGTACAACAAAATCCGTTTCTTTACATCCAATTTCCTTTTTTGCCCAATTCTTATTAAAATTCTTAATCAAAGACAGCCATTGAATATTTTATTTTGTCAAAAAGCTTACTATTGGATCTAGGTTCTGGAAAACCATGCAAAGTTAAAATAAAAGGAATCTTAAATAAAAATTTTGAAAATACAGCCAAAAATCCAATTCCTGCAAAATTTGAATGTATTAATTTAGCATCACTATTAAAAAACCTGAATAAAGCCATAGGATTTGGAATAAAATTTCTTAGAGTTAAAAAATAATTTTTCTGTTTGAAATCATTTTTTTGAAATTCAATAGAAGGTGCAATAAAAAATGGTAAGATATTAAACTGATCATCAGGCATTTTTTTAATTAAATTCTTTGTATAAGTAAGTACTCCACCATAAGTATTACTAAGTATTAAAACTAAGTAAGGTTTTGAATAAGACATTGTATTAACTTTATCATTAGAAGGCTTATTTTAATTGTAAGGAAATGAAACAGGTTTTTCATGTGGTTCCTTAATAAATCTGAAAAATCAAAAATAAAATTATCCAATAAGTAATTAAAAACCTCAACTGTTTTATGATAATTATTTATTCAAGATTATTAAAGAAACTCATTATGATCCGAGTAAATTAAGAATAAAGTAACAAATAATGTGACTTGAATTAAAAAATTTTAATAATACATCAATTATATATATTTAAAGTTACAAACAAGATGACTACTTCTTTTAATCCATTTAATATACAAAGAAAAGTATTATTCAAAACAAAATCATATAAACTAAATTATTGGTGTTTTAATGATAGTAAAATTTTAGAGGTTTCAAACAGGGATCTTTAGCTAATCAGCAAAACACCTTTATATATCGAAGAAACACCAGAAAGTGACCAAGTTCGGTGACGACTTGGAGGGTTATCATTTATCCCCCATACCCCTCACTTTCTCGTGTTTCAGAATCAAACAGCCATTTGACTAGAAATTAACTGTAGTTATTTTTCGAATTGCTAATTTCTTTGTTTGTCAATGTACAAAATATATTGTTAAAATGAATATCTTTGGTAGATACCATACTCAAAATATCGTTGTAGTATTCAAAGATTAAATGATGATTTTTATTTTACAATTAAAATAGGACATGGGGTATGTTTTGTCACCATTTCACTTACACTTCCCATAAGAAGATGAGCTAAAGCAGAATGCCCCTTAGCACTCATAACTATTAAAGAAAAGTTTTCTCCTTGAGCATATTTTACGATTTCGTGACCAGCATTACCTGATCCATTTCTCAGTATAAAATGAGCATCTTGACATTTATCTTTAATCAATTTTTCAGAATTTGCTAAAATCATTCTACCTACCTTTTCAAGGGGTTCAATCTGAAAAACTGCGCTTTCACCAGTATAGGGAACTGAAACAATATGAATAACAGTTATTGAAGCCCCTACCTTATTGGCTAACCAACATGCATATTTGAGGCCTTTTTCACTATTTTTTGATCCATCAACAGGAACAAGTATTTTATTTATCATAATTTTTATTCACATTAAAATAATAAGTTTGAACTCCCTATAAGCTGTATTGATATAAATTTTCATTGTCTTTTCACTGAAAAAATTACATTCCTTAAAAAGCATATTTTTGGAATTTAAATAAAAACATTAAAATTTGATGTCTAATTCAGAGTAGTTAAATAGAAAAGTAAATCATAACTTTGATGTGTTGTAGTTCTTTTTGATAGAATAATCAATTTAGGAGATGAAAGATGAATCTTACAACAAATAAACTAAAAATTTATCTCGCAATATTTGCAGTCCATGTTGCAACTACTGTGTATATTGTTTTTCAGAGTCTTGCTTCTGAATCATACAATTATGCTTTAGGATTAATTCAAGGAGTAATTATTTCTGGTTCTTGGGTAATTACCTTAAAATGGTTCCATGAAAATGTTTTTCGTGAACTAAACAAACTAATCGCATTAACAGAAGTTGAAAACCAATAAAAAAGATATATTCTGAAACCTATATGATCTAATTGAACCAAAAAGAATCTATCATTATAAAACTTATTTGATTCATATTATTTCATTATATCTGGAGTTGATTATTTGGATACTTTAACGATGCTTATTCAAAGTGCTCCTTATGGAGATGAAAAAGTTTGGAACGCTTTTAGACTTGCACAGGCCCTAATTACCGCATCAATAGGAATGAAAGTGAATATTTTCTTAACAGGAGATGCTGTGACAACAGCCAAAAAAGGGCAGAAACCACCAAAAGACTATTACAATCTGGAAGTAATGCTCAGAGACCTACTGAAAAAAGGTGTAAAAGTAGTCTGTTGTTATACATGCATATCTGCAAGGGGACTTACTCAGAGTGAACTTATCGAAGGGGTAGTAGTAGGGAGTACCGTCGGGGATTTGGCAAAATGGGTTAAAGAAAGTCAAAAAGTTATATCATTTTAGTTTTTTGAACACATAAGAAATCTAAGGCCCAAATTAGCCATTATAAAGTATTGAGTTAATTAGTCTAAATTTAAATCAGAGTCATAGTAGAACATTGAAGCATACTAATTGGGACTGAAGCTTATTATTAGGAAAATCAAATAGATTCCAAGTAAAGTAATTCCTTCACGTTTCCTTATCTTCGAATTCTGCAGCATATATCCAAATACAAGGTTGGAAATTAATGAAAAAACTATCAAATCTGAAAAAGCTGAAATATTTACATTAAGAGGAGCTAACAGCAGGGTTAAACCCAAGATCAAAGTGATATTAATAAAACAGCTCCCAATGACATTTCCTAGAGCGAGATCAATAAAACCCTTATTGACTGATCCTAAACTTGTTACAAGCTCTGGAAAACTAGTTCCAAGAGCCACTATAGTAGCCCCAACAATTACAGGAGGAACGCCTACACTTAGAGCTATAAAAGAAGAAGATTCAATAATAAAATAAGCAGAAGCAACGACCCCAAATATTCCTATTAATGATTTGCTAATGTAAATCCTACGTTCACCTTTTTCTGCAGTGTCAGAAATTTGTTCTACAGTCTCTCTTTTCTTTGTGAGATTATACATATAATAAATGAAAAGAATTGTTAGTAGAAAACCGACAATTTGACTTGCGTAACCAACATAGAGCAAAATCAATGGGACTATTGATGCTACAAAAATTCCAAAATTGAGATCTCCTACTTCTTCCCTGGCCATTTTTGTAAAAAATCCTGCACTTTCAGGATATTTTATTGCCATCATTAGAAATCCTAGTCCTAATATTAAGCAAATATTGATGATATTTGATCCTAAGATGTTTCCCAATGAAATACCCACAGTATTCGGATCTACTATAGCAAATATAGCAACAAAAAGTTCGGGTAAGGAAGTGGAAAAAGCAACAAGTAGAAACCCAACTTTTGTTTTTCCTAATCCAGTTATACTTGCTAAATTAACTGAATTAGAAATGGTCAAGCTACTAGATCTGATTAGAACAATTAACGAAATAATAAGAATTATTATATTTCCAATTATTCCAAATTGTTCTATCACTTGTTTTAAGACCTTCTTTTATGGGTTATAGAATAAAAGGCTTTATTAAGAAATCGAAAGAAAAAATCAAATTTTTGAAATCAGAATGAATAAAAAAGTTCATATTCAATCTTTGAGTAGAAACAGAAAAATCTATAGCGTGTGCTTTTTATTTAAGATATGAATATTCAACATTGGGGAGGAAATGATTAATCCAATTCTGAAAAATATTAAAAACAGAAGAAGCAACATTCGATTTGAGTCAACCCCAATTAATGAAGAAAAGTTAAATTCAATTCTAGAATCTGGTCGATGGGCTCCTTCTTGGACAAATTCACAACCTTGGAGATTTATTATAATTAAAGATAAGGAAATAAAAGAGGAATTGAGTAAGGTTTCATCGTCATTCTTTGCCTTGAGCATAAAAGAAGCTCCAGTTTGTATCGCAGTTTGTGTTAATCCAAAAAAAGACCCGTTTCATTTTATCGAAGATGGTACAACAGCGACACAAAATATGGCTTTAGCAGCTCAAAGCATAGGACTGAGTACAGCATGGATTGGCGTTTTTTCTTTAAATAATGAAAGGGAATCTTCAGAAAGAAAAATGAAAGAAATACTTAAAATCCCCAAAGAATGGAGATTAATTTCAATACTACCTCTAGGAATTGCAAAATTCAAAGAAACAAAAAATCGTATAAATCTATCTGAAATAGTAGACAGGAATTTATTCAAAAAAAGAGAAGAAAAAAAGAAAAAAGAAGAAATAAGTGAAAAAAGAACATCTGAAAGTTCAAAAATCTTACCATCCTCAGCGAGAGAAATTGAACCATCATTACTTTAAGTTTTAAAAAAATTCCAGAATTATTTAGTTAGTATAGTTAAATAATACGATCTAATTTTTTTGACAAAATAACTGATTTTGTATTTTTAGATTTGTGTTCCAATTATTAGAACAAGCTGTTCTGATAATTAGGATAATATATTCCACAGTTAATCATGTAATTTATAGAAGGTGAAAGAAATTCTTCAAAAAGAGATCAAAAGAAAGACAAAATTTTATGGTGCAGCAGCGATATTGGTAGCAATAATTTTTTCTTCAATAATATTCACTTTAGGAACGAAACCAAACTTTATTCCATCTGCAGAACCCCCGACAGCTTTAGCGATTCAAACTTTTGCTAATAAAAATGAATTAAGTAATTACCTCACCACTAACTCACAAAACCAATTTACAATTTATCGAGGTAGCCAACTAGATTCACAATTCTTTCAAGAAAAAGGTCTAATGTCACCTGAAGAACCCGTTCCTTCATATGCTATTGAAGGTGATGTATCGACTGGAAGTGATTCATATTCTACAACAAATATTCAAGTCACAGGAGTGGATGAGGCAGATATTGTGAAAAACGATGGCCAATATCTGTATTTGGCATCTAACGATTACAATGAAAATAAGAACTATGTGTATATTGTCAAAGCAGATCCAAATGATCCAAGAATAATATCAAAAATAACCCTTGAAAATAACACATACTTAGCTGGTATGTATCTAAGTCAGGACAGTAAACAGCTCGTAATAATTGGAAGCGAATACCAATTTTTTGCCATGGATGCTGTTATTGAGAGAGCAGAACCAATGATTTACCCATATAATAGTGAGATCAATACATTTCTAAACGTTTATGATGTTACGGATAAAGCATACCCTGAACTTGCAAATAATTATACTCTTACTGGCAGCTATTTCAATAGCAGAATGATCGGGGATTTTATATACGTTGTAGTAAGCCAACCCGCCTTTGTTTTAGAAAATAATGTTTTACCTTTACCAAGAGTTGCCAATGAATCAATATCTTCTGAGATTGAACCGACTGATATATACTACTCTAAATCAGAATCTTACAAAGATCTAACTAACAATTACTTCACTTACACCACAGTTGTCGGATTAAATGTGAAAAACTATAACTCAGATTTGTCTAGCATGACGATCCTGATGGGTGGAGCTAGTACAATGTATGTATCAGTTGATAACATTTATGTCACTTATCCAACATGGACAGAAGCTGGACAATTCACATCAATCTACAGAATAAGCGTTGAAAATGATATCTTAAAATTCCAATCAAAAGGAAGCGTTCCCGGTTATGTACTTAATCAATATTCGATGGATGAATACAACAATAACTTCAGATTGGCAACAACTTCACAAAAAGAAGAGGCAAGTAACAACGTTTACGTTCTTGATATGAATTTAACAATAGTTGGTAAAGTAGAGAATCTGGCATTAACAGAAAGAATTTACTCTGTAAGATTCATGGGCGATAAAGCATATCTTGTTACATTTAGACAAATAGATCCGTTCTTTGTTCTTGATATGAGTAATCCAGAAAATCCGAAAGTTGCAGGGCAACTGAAAATCCCAGGATATTCGAGCTATTTGCATCTATATGATGAAAACCACGTAATCGGCTTAGGAATGGATGAAAACAAAGTTAAATTATCCTTATTTGATGTCACAAACGTAGAAAATCCAACAGAAATAGCTAAAAAAATTATCTCCGGAGACTATAGCTATTCAGATGCACTTTATGATCCAAAAGCTTTCTTATTCGATAGACAAAAGCAGTTACTAGTTATACCAGTATCAATAACGCAATATGGAGTTATACCACCTATAGACGAAACGACTGAAAATAAGACGATATTTGATTCGAGGGAAGGTGGTTATTGGCAAGGTGCATATGTCTTTAATGTAACTCTATCAGGGTTTGATTTTAAAGGCGGGATAACTCACCAAGATAACAATACCCAAGAATATTACTACGGAGATTACAATAAAAATGTGAATAGAGCCATTTACATTGGAAATATATTATACACTATATCAAATTCAAAAGTGAATCTCAATAGTTTAACAGACTTATCACAAATAGCAACCATCCAACTCAACTAATATCCTCTTTTTTAAAATAAAAAATAAAGAAAAGGTTGAAAAAATAGCTTTAGATTTTTCTTAATAATTTTTAGTTATTAAGAAGGAATATATGGTTTCTTTTGTAATTCTCTAAAAGAATGTAAACCCTTTGTAGTTATTAAGTACAAACAATCCTTTGACACACTCTTTTCAATTACATATTCATCCTTTATGAGAAATCTTAACAATCTCTTTAATTTTATGCAATCAACGTTAGCTTTACAAGCAATATGATTAAGTTTTAAAGGTCCAGATAATATTAATGACCCAAGAATTTCATGCTTTATTACCGTATCACTTCTACGCAATATAATCATCTTTGATTATTTGTTCATCATCACTATTTTTTAGACATTTAGACATTTTCTCGCAGTCTAAACATTTCTTTAAAATTATTGAATCATTGAAGTGCTTTGATAAATATCCAAAATAGTGAGGACAGTTTGAAGTATTTTTTTCAGAAACCAATTTTGGATTTATTTTAACTTCAACAAATTCTTGAATTTTCTTTAAAGAACTTATTACAGTGGGATCTAATTTGAAGAAACAAAAGGGGCAGGCATAAAAATTTTCTGCAGGTATTTTTGATTTATCATGCACAACAATCAGGCTTTCAAATGATTTTTGGCAAGTTGGATTAGGACAAATATATTTTTGAATTTTTTTCTGCATTTTATATTACTCCAATATCACAAAATCATTTCTGAATACCCTGAAAAAATCTATTTTTAGCTTTGTTTTGGTGTATTGCATAATCACAATACCTTGTATATTAAGACTAAATATATAATAGTCGTTATGCATTTAAACTTTATCATGTCGTGATAAGAAAAGAGGATGCTTTATTCAAATTTTTATTACTAGTTTTGTGATTATTAAGATTTGGTTGTTAGTACAAACATTTTTTTCAAGTAGAATCATGATTTTCGACATTAAATTTTAAAATTTCTTATTCACATTTAATCATAAATCCAATTTGATTAGGTATTATGGCATTTACCCGCGAAAAGTGTGAATTCTAGTCATCCCTAAATATAGCACATAATTAAAAAATATCGAAATAGTTTAATGTAAATTAATATTTTTGAAAAAGAAAGGGAGTTTGGCTATGACTATTTTTGTTTTGGCATAGCAACTGCGGTCTGAGTTTTTTCAACACCTGGAAGTGTTTGAACTTCTTGTATTATAGAGGTTAATTCATCGATATTAGAGAATTCTGCATATGCTATGACGTCGTAGTTACCGGTTACAACATGTGCCATTTTTACACCACTAATTTTTGTTATTTTTTCGGCTACATCCCATACCTTTCCTGAACTGCATTCAAGTAATAGGTAGCTTTCCATCTTTTTCCCTTCAAACATTTAACTTGATTTTATACTGTTAAATCTTATCATTTAACAATCAAATTTTTTATTTTTAATTTTTTATTCTGTTGCGTTTTCTTGTTTTTAGTATAGAAATGAAATCGTCAATTTTCATTGCGGGCATGCTCATGATTTCAATGGTTCCTCTAGATCCTAAAATTATTGATACTTTATTTATTATGTCGTTATTTGGTGCTTCAAGAACATTAATGAAATCATATGGTCCTAGTAATGAATATTGTTGGAGGACTTTAGCACCGAATGCTTCAATTTCCTTATTTACTTCTTTGATTCTTTCTGGTTTTTCTAAAATTGTTCTTCTACCTTCAGGCGTAAGTTTTGATACTAGAATGTATGTTGGCAAAATTTTTCCTCAATTGTTATTTGAGTTTAAAATTTATCAATTTTTTGTTTGTTGAAAAATAATATAAATTAGAAAGATTTGGGCTCTCTAATTTTTTAGGTTCTAGAAAAAGAAACAAATGTCTTTAGATGTAAATAATAAATTGGAGACATTCAACCAATTCTTTGTATCTGTTTCTTATTGTTACTTCTGTTACTTGGGCTATTTCTGCTATTTCTCTTTGTGTTTTTCGTTCTCCCGTTAAAACCGATGCTATATAACTGGCTGCGGCTGCAATACCTGTAGGTCCCCTTCCTGAAGTTAATTTCATTTCTTTTGCTGCAAAAAGAATCTTATGGGCAACTTCTTCCACATTACCTTGCATTGTTAGTTGGTTACAGAATTTGGTTATATATTTTCCAGGTTTTACAGGTTTAATGAAATAGTCAAGTTCCTTTATCAAAAATCTATAGCTTCGACCCACTTCTTTTTTGTCCATTGGTGAAGCCTGAGAAATATCCTCCAAAGTTCTTGCTACTCCACATTGTCGGCAAGCTACATAAATCGCGGCGGCTGTTACTCCCTGGATAGATCTACCTCGAATAAGACGTTCTTTTACAGCTTTTCTATAAATAACTGAAGCAGTTTCAAGAACATTCCGGGGTAAATTGAGGTTATTAGCTATTTTAGAAAGTTCTGAGAGGGCAAATGCAAGATTTCTCTCCGTTGCATCTGAAACTCGAATTCGTCTTTGCCATTTTCGTAATCTGTAAATCTGAGCTTTTTGTTCTTGAGGAAATCTTTGACCATGAATATCTCGATCATGCCAATCAATTGTGGTAGAAAGACCCTTATCATGAATAGTAAATGTAGTTGGAGCACCAGCTCGAGCACGTTTAGCTCGTTGCTCCGCATCAAAAGCCCTCCATTCTGGTCCTTGGTCTGTAAGGTTTTCAATTACAACATAGCCGCAACCCATACACACAATTTCAGCAGATTCGTGGTCTTTCATTATCCGGTCACTCCCACACTCTGGGCATCGTCGGATAGGTGATGTAGGTAATGGTTTTTCTATTTTCATTTTTTTCCTTCCATTTATTCCCCAGTAATTTAGGTGACAACTCGAACTTGACTAATTGTTTTTCTAGGGGACCGTTATTAATGTATGGTTCAAAAGTCACCAAATGCTTATGAAGAATAATTTAAATTTTCAATTTTAGATAATAGATTAAGGGTTTTCAACGTGAGTATTTATACGAATAAATTTTTGGAATGTAATGAAGCCTATATCAGGAATATGTTAAGGTTAATTCTCTTGAAAGGTAAAGAATGCTGTATTTGCAGTAATGAAGAGGTTAAAATATGGATTGTTGATGAGGCAAAACTAGCACGTGGTTTGGCAGTTTACGTTAGATTATTTTGTCAAGATCATGAAAAAATGTGGAAAGAAGGACAAAAATTAGAATATAAAAAATTGAATGGAGTTATGTTAATTGAGTTACCATACCAAAAACCTGCTGGACTCTGGATCAATCTAACATGGACAGATTTTTTGGCGCCTGAAATTATTAATCCATGTGAAGAATTCTTGAGAAATAATCCGAAATTTATTTTAAAAGGTTCAATAGACGACTACCTGCAAGATAACGAAGTAATTACTGATAAATGAATGATTAGAAAAAATTTTGCATAATTCATTTAGATTTTATCAATTACCAAAATGCGAAAGCTATCAAGATTTCCTTTTTAGAATACCAATAGTTAAGCTGGTAAATATTAGACAAAGTCCAATAATCAGATAGTAGATTAATTTCATACCTATTCCTAAACTTATTGCTTCCCCTACTCTTGATCCCAGTAATGTTATGGACAAATCTTTACCCCAATAAGTTAGATCAACCCAAATTATTTGACCAACCAAAACTAATATTATCCATCCAAAAAGAGTTAAAATTAACATTGATAAATTCCAAGGAGTGCGCAGTTGGGTTAATAATCGATTAAATAAGGTCTCTTTATCTTTTTGTTTATTCAAATTTTCTAGCAATGCATCAAAAATTGTGTAATCTTTGTCACTACCAGAAGAATGTCTAACGAAGTTTTTTTCATCTTTTTTTGCCAAAGCTTTGCCCTAAACGTACATTTTTAATTGATAACTATTTTAGCATGGTTACCACTCATTGAATATATCAATAATCACCATATCCAAAAGAATTAATACCACTAAACCTTGCTAACAAATATTA
>JARRMB010000022.1:0-21541 GCA_037386325.1 Candidatus Bathyarchaeota archaeon | reverse complement strand
GACGCAAACCCATTCCATGAACTCACTGCTATAGAACAGGTTGTTCGCAGCCAACAAGATCGACTATTAGTTCTCCAAAAAGCCCGTGAGGCACTTAACTGGGTGGACCAAATAGGCGATACTGATGGACTAAAATACATGGTACTAGAAAGTGATGGGGTTCCAGAGCGGATTCTGCTTAAAATCAACTAGATTCGGGCAGGATGGGAAAATAGATGAACAGGGATCTTTACGCTATTGCTTTGAATAGTACTTTAAAAGAAATCAAGAAAGCGTACCCTGAAATTCACCACTCTTTTATTTTTTCAAATGATTCTAGCATAATTGCTGCAGATACAGAAACAGATCAAGAGACTATGAAAAATATTCAGGAAGCTTTTGAAAAAATCAGAGAAAACGCAAAAGTAATTGGTGATATTAAAGGATTTCAGGTGGACGGAAAAAACGGAAAATTAAACTTAACCAGCATTGAAGATATGTATCTTGTATTAAAAACATCTAGAAATATAGATAAAACTAACATTTACGCAATATCAGATGTTATTATTCCAACTATCCTTAAGTCTTTGGAGGCTTTTGCCCCTAAACACCTCCAATCTTCAACGCAACAAAAAGAACTTATTGTTGATACTCTCAGCGGATTCTTTGCTGGTGATTCAGTTCAAATTGACACTGAAATACTTACAGCATGGACAAACAATGATGATCCTCAAAACCAAATTAGAGCTGCATTAACTGGAGAAAAAATCTTTCAAGGACCAATTGAAAACGTCGAAATCGAGACAGCAAATGGAAATTCAACCTTATGCAAAGTAAAAGAAATTGACGATCAAAAAATGAAAGGAAAAGACATGATCAAAATTCCAGAAAAACTCTGTAAGAATCTAAAAATCTCAAAAGGAGATTTTGTAAAAGTTCAACCAATTTAAAAGAGGTATCAAAAATGGCAAGTAGATGTAGAACAGAAACAAAAGAATTCCAAGAAAAACTTCAAGAAATAAAAGATCAGGAAGGTATAATCGGATATATTCTAAGAGGTTCAAAATCTGCATCGATCGATCTTAAAGATCCTAAAAAGATAATAGAATATGCTATGCTTTCCTCAACAACATTTGATGTAGGAATAAATATTTCAGAAGAATTGCAAATAGGTGAACCCGAAAAAATACTAATAGAAAGCGAAAACTCGAAGTTTCTTTCAATGAACATAGATGATCACCGTCTAACAGTCTTCATGGAAAAAAATGTAAATCATGACAAAATCTACAGAGAACTAAAATAAATTTCTTTTTTTAAAATTCTCCCCTTTTCTTTTTTTTTTTTATTTCATAAATAAATGAATTTTATTTTACACTATCAGAATCAGACAATAATTAGTAAATACAATTTAAGTTATTCTTCAATTAAATTTTAATTATTCAGGGATAAATCTAAAAGTCCAAATAATCTTATCACATTTCTAACATACTAGATATCCACTGATAGAATTTTTTGGATCTGATTTGAATGGGTAAACTAAAAGGATACCTGCAATTGATTAGACCGCCTAACTGTTTCATGATGGGGTTCGCAGTGATTGTAGGAGCCTCTTTAGTTTCTTCTTTTAATTACAGCACCAACCTTTTATTGGGTTTTGTAACATCCTTTTCACTAACAGCTGCTTCAATGGTAATAAACGACTATACTGATAGAGAAATAGATTCAATTAACGAACCAAATCGCCCTATTCCAAGAGGTGATATTAAACCTAAAGAGGCATTGAGTTTTGCAATAATTCTGTGTGTAGTAGGGTTAGTTGCAGCATTCGAAACAAATTTTCCAAGCTTTTCGGTCGCTATTATTGCATTGATCATATCTATAACTTACATAACCAAAGGAAAAAACACGGGACTGCCAGGAAACTTTCTAGTTAGTGCTACAGTTGTAATTCCTTTTATTTATGGTGGTTTAACAACAGGACAAATCGAAACCTCGACATTGCTATTTGTTACAATAGTGTTTCTTTCAAATACAGGAAGAGAAATAACAAAAGGAATAGTAGACATTGAAGGAGACAAAAAACATAACATAAAAACAATCGCAGTAACAAAAGGAGAAAAAATTGCCGCAATTACAGCAGCAACTTTCTCACTTATTGCGGTTGGAATAAGTCCTTTACCATGGATTTGGGGAATTGTAACAAATTGGTTTATTCCGTTGGTAATTATAACAGATGTAGGATTGATAGTATCCTCTATTTTTCTTATCAAAAATCCTTCTAGAAAAAATGCTAAAAAAATAAAAAACCTAACGCTAATATGGTTTATTACTGGACTTATTGCATTCATTATAGGAAGAATTTGAAAATCATCTGATTTTACTACCTTCAGCAATGTCTTTTTCTGGACTTATTAGAACAACATTACCAGCCTCATCTTCTGCTGCCAAAGCCATACAATTAGATTCTACACCCATAAGTTTTCTTTTCTTTAGATTAAGAAGAAAAGCAAATTTCTTCCCAACAAGCTCCTCAGGTTTATAATACTTGAGTAACCCAGCAACTGATTGTCTTTTCTCAACACCAAAATCTACTACTAATTTTATCAGATTGTTTGATCCAGGTATTATAATTGCTTCTTCAACTTTCCCAACTTGGAAATCAAGTTTCATAAAATCATCAAAAGATATCTCCAAAAATATCCCTCACAGATTTATTCTTTTTATAAAATTTTAAACTTTTTCCATAACTCATAATCTATCAATCATTGGTAACAATGAAATTATTGAGACTAATTCTAAATAGCTTTAAAATATAAGAAGTTCATATAAACTTTAAAAGTTGACACCTTTTTAGAATAAAAATTGTTTATGGAAGTGAAATTTAGTGAAAGTTGGAGTGTTAAGTGGGGGAGGAGATGCCCCTGGAATTAACGCCGTTATTAGAGCCGTTGTCCGAAAAGGTATTCTAAATTATGATAATGAAATGATTGGAATAAAAGATGGATGGCGTGGACTAGTTGAAGGAACATTCATGCCATTAAATTTGGATATAATTTCAGGTTTACTTCCCCGCGGAGGATCTGTTTTAGGAACATCTAGAACTAATCCATTTAAAGACGAAGAAGGTGCACAAAAAGTTCTTGATAATGTAAAAAAGCTCGGTATAGATGCAGTGGTTGTAATAGGTGGCGATGACACACTTGGTGTTGCAAATAAAATGAACGAACTTGGCCTCAAATGTGTTGGAGTGCCTAAAACTATAGATAATGATCTGGGTTTAACTGATTATACTTTTGGTTTTCAAACCGCTGTGCATATCGCCTGTGAAGCAATCGATAGACTTCATACAACTGCGGAAGCTCATCATAGAGTAATGATCCTCGAGGTAATGGGAAGATACACAGGATGGATTGCTCTTGAGGCAGGAATCGCTGGAGGTGCAGATGTTGTACTTATCCCAGAAAAACCATTTGACCCAAAAGAAGTCTGTAAGTTTATCCAACAGAGAGTAAAAAGAGGAAAGATGTTTAGTCTCGTAGTCGCTGCTGAAGGTGCAAAACCAATAGGATCAGAAAATATAATTTATGGAACAGGTTTAGACGAATTTGGTCATCCCCGACTGGGTGGTGTAGGATATTATATTGGAAAAGAAATTGAAAAATGTACAGGAATCGAAACACGAGTAGTAGTTCTTGGCCATCTTCAACGTGGAGGATCTCCAATAGCATTTGATCGGGTTTTAGCCACTAGATATGGAATTGCAGCTATTGACTTAGTTAATGAAGGTCAATTTGGAAAGATGGTTGCTTTACAAGGCAACAAGATTGTGTCAGTCTTGCTAAAAGATGTAATAGGTAAAAGAAAAATGGTTAACCTAGACCTTTATGAGATAGCTAAAGTCTTTTCTGGCTAATTAAAAAAATTGTATCAAAAAATAAATAATAAAAGTTAAAGGAGAGATATTCCCTTATCAAAATTTTTAATATGTAAATTTTAATGAGCTTTTTTGATATAAACAGTCGCTACCATACAATCTCCTAATCTTTGACATATAATACACTCAGGAGGAATAGGAGAATCTCTTGGACGACTTGAAAGATAACCAAAATGATGAAGGCACCCTGAAAAAATTCGTTCTTCTTGTGCTAATGCATTTTCAACCTTTACTGGAGATTCAAATTTAGAGGAAACTTTTTCTGCCACTGGCACAGTCGTCTCAGGCTCTTGAACTTTAACAACCTGTTTTTCTATAATCTGCTCTGGCTTAGTTGACAGAATTCTATTCCTAATAAAAAGCACTGTTCCAGCAATAAGTAAAGACACACCCACCAAAATGTAGTTAATAATTGTCATTCCAATTCCTAGACTAATCGATTCGCCAGTTCTCGAACCGAATAAAATGTTTCCAATTTCTTTGTTCCAAAAAGAGATGTCATTCCATATTACATAACTAGCCATAATTATTATAATCATTGAAGAAATAACCAAAGACAAGGCAATTAAATTTGGCATACTTTTTAGGAAACTGAACCTTGAAGGTAACGACTTAGACATCTTGTCTCCTCACTGAACTTTTTGACTGTTTAATCATATTTTATTTAACTATTTAGTTTTGATGAACCCAGAATACTTATGATGAAAACTAAATAACAATTCATTCTTTATAGGCTAAATCAAATTTGTTTGAAAAGATTCTAATTATTTTTCAATATATAATTTACCTTTATATCTTTGATAACATACATAAGCTGAAAGAAAAATAAAAGTACTTGTTAGTAATCCAAAATTTCCAAAATCTCTATAGAATCCCATATTTTGATCAAATAATGCAGCTATTATACTAAAAATAAACAAAATAACTCCTATTCCAAAAATAATTATGAACAGTTTATACCAATTTGCTGAATTCATAGGTGAACTAATCTTCAGAAGCTGGATATAATATTTATGAAGACTTAAGAAAATCATTTCTAAACATCAATTCAAATTTTATTTACTTGAAATAAAATTCTAAAGATAATATAATCTTGGTTTAGTTAAGTCAAAATTTCTTGACTTACAAAAATTAAGAATTAGTCAATTTTTCTTGACGAAAATGTTTTTCTATATTATTTTAACTAGTTATTTTGGAAGAAAAGGAAAGAAGCTCAAGCATGAAATGATATTAACCAGGTGAACAACCTAGTTTTTCATTTTTTTCATTCCTAAATACCCCCGTGCTGGAGCTCAAAAAACCTTTTCTTCTTATTAAAAAAAGAGAAAAAATCAACTCATTTTGTGATTGTTTTATTTTTAAAAGTAATCTAAACTCAAAAATAGATAGTTTGCCATATTATATTTCAGACATCTGTAGTAGTAATTCATAAAATCTAAGTTGTATTTTGAACTAGAAATATAAAGAAAAAAATATTTTTGAGGAAAATAAATGACTTCTATAGCTGGAGAAATAATTTTAATTTTTTCAACAATGTTTGTCATAATTACAGTAGCAGCATTTTGGTTTACTTTTGCTGCTTCAAAACAGAAGCATAAAAAAGAATTGCAAGAAAAAAAGATGGATATAATAGACAAGCATTTCAACGATATGGTTAGAATTGAATGCCCATATTGTACAAATCCGAATTAAGAAAAAGTTGTTCCAAAACATAGATAAAACCAAGTCCGCATAACTAGGTCAAGATTTTTTTGGAGAAAACAGTGATGTCAAAGTTCAGATGCACAATATGCAACTATGTATATAATGAAGAAATTGAAGGAAAAAAATTTAGTGATTTGCCTAAAGATTGGGTGTGTCCTGTCTGCGGAGTACCAACGTCAGATTTTGTAATTTTAAAAGATAAAATAATAGAACCAGTAAAGAAATCAAAAACAGTTTCAGAAGTTATAATAGATCAAATCACAGAATGGGGTATAAAATACATCTTTGGAGTACCTGGAACATCAACTCTTGGAATCGTTGATGCAGTTCGAAAAAGTGATGAAATAAGATATATCCAAGTAAGACACGAAGAAGTTGCAGCTTTAATGGCTTCAGCTTATGGTAAACTCACTGGAAACATTGCTGCCTGTCTAAGCGTTTCAGGACCAGGAACTACTAATTTAGCTACTGGACTTTATGATGCATCTTTAGACAATTCTCCAGTTCTTGTCTTATCGGGTATGATAGCAAGACAATTTATTGGACCAGGATCGCTTCAGGAAATTGACCAGCATAGTTTCTTTGAACCAATTTCAGTTTTTAATAAAATATTGATGACCGAAGATCAAACAACAATGCTTGTTACACTTGCAATAAAAAATGCACTATTAGATCGAGGAGTAAGCAACATCGGAATACCTAATGATGTACAAAAATTGCCCTGTGAAAAACAAATTCAACCATTTGAAGGCAGAATTCCAAGCTTAGCATATGGAGTAGAAGATACTCTTATCGAGAAAGCTGCCAAAATTATCAATCAAGCAGAACGTCCAGTAATTATTGCAGGCTTTGCCATTCTGTGCAGGAATTCATGGGGGAATAGGATCTCCAGCTGCAATAAAACTTGTAAGCAAATCAGATTTACTAATAGTGATCGGTTCATCATTTAGTCAATATACTCAACTTCCAAAAAAACCCATGGTCCAAATCGACATAAATATGAAAAACATTGCCAAAAAGTATCCAGTTGAAGTTGGATTACTTGGAAATAGTGCTATACTTATTCCAAAACTAACAAAAAAAGTTCAACAGAAAGAAAAAATTGAATATTTAAATGAACTTTCAAAACTTAAAAAAGATTGGAATAAACAACTTGAAAGAGAAATTGATTCCACACTAAAACCAATTAGACCACCTTACATTATAAAACTATTAAATCACCAGGTTTCATCCAATGCAATATTTTCCATTGATGTGGGAGAAAACTGTTGGTGGTTTGGAAGAAACTTCAAAATGAAAAAAACTCAAAAAATGGTAATGAGCGGACTATTAGCAACAATGGGATTCGGTTTCCCTGGAGCTATGGCTGCTTCATTAGCTTATCCTAATAGACAAATAATTTGCATTACAGGCGATGGAGGTTTTACTCAAATTATGGGTGATTTTCTTACTGCTTTGAAGTATAAAATGCCAATAAAAGTCTTTATATTTAATAACAAATCTTTAGGGATGATAAAACAAGAACAAAAAGTTGAGGGCTATATTAGCTCAGAAACAGAATTATATAATTTTAATTTTGCAGACTATGCAAATAATTCCGGTGGATTGGGAATAAAAGTCACTGAACCTAATCGTCTTGAGGAATCAATAGTTAAAGCATTATCATCTGATAAAACAACAATAGTTGATATTGACACAGATCCAAGAAGATTTTTCTAATTCAAATATTAACCTACAAACCCGAACCTAAATTAGAATCACTCTGATCCTTATGTTACAAATTTCTTTTACTAGAAACGACACCAATACTGTTTTGGTACATTCCAGCATATCCTTTATGCGCTGAAGCTCCAAGTTTATGAAAAACAATCTGCACTATCCGCTCTCCAGCATTTAATATAATCTCCTTCGAGCCGATATTTTGTAAATTTAATGTCAACTGTCCCCGAAAACCTGGATCAACGACAGCAAAACTTCCTATTACACCTTCCCTAGCAAGAGAAGATCGAATATGAAGAAACGCCACTATGTTTACTCCCAACTCTACTGTTTCCAAAGTTGCAACTAACTTATACTCTTTAGGGCTCAGAACTATTCTTTTTGAACATCTTAAATCGTAGCCTGCAGGATTCAGACATAAAGAAAGATCAGATGGTTCAAGTTTTATTTCTCCAGTTTTTAGATGTTCTTTTATCTCAATATCAGAAAGTACAGTCAATTAAATCCACATCTCATATATTTAGTAGATTAAAAAGAATTTTTGTATGACTTCTTAAAATACTTTAATTTCCTGCAACATCTCACAAGCTCTACATATATCTCCAACTGTAGGATCTCCACACAACTTACATTTAGTTAGCTTCACTTCTTCTGATACTTTTTCTAGTGCTGGTCTAATTTTCTCTATGGAATTAAAAATAGTAAATAAAGTTCCTGAATGTTTATGTTCCATTTGATTTAACATATTTCGAATATCATTTCTTAAAGCAGTTTGAGCATAGGGACAATCTATGCATTGAAACTCTATACCCTTGAGATATGCATAGAAAACTATTTCCTTTTCTGGAATAAGACACATTGGTTTAACCCGCTGAACAAAATGTGAATGGACAACAGTTGTAATTGGTTTTGATCTTGCGATACGCATTGGATCACCATGGAAAATATTAAGAAGGATAGTTTGGGTTTCATCATCTAAACTATGACCGATAGCGAGTTTGTTAGCACCAACCTCCTTGGCTATATTATTAAGAGCTTTTCTTCTAAGGACCCCGCAATAGCTACAAGGAGTTAAACCATTGGTTCTTTTCTTTCTAATTAATCGGACAATTTCATCTAATTCAAAATCAAACATTTTTTTGAATGAAACAACTTTTTGCTCAACACCGACTTTTTTACAATTCCGTTTGGCAATTTTTAGAGCTTCATCGCGGTAATGTTTTATTCCTTCGTCAATTGTTCCTGCATAGATTGTAACATCTGGAAAAATTTTTTCAACCTTTTTCAAGATATGAAGAAGAGTTACGCTGTCTTTTCCTCCTGAAACTCCGACCATAATTTGGTCTTTTGGACCAAGCATATCATATTTGCTTATTGTTCTTCGCACCTTATCTTCAATAGTTTTACAGAAGCATCTCTTGCAAAGATTCTCTCCGGAGTATCTGCGACCAAAAATCGCATCTCTTTTTTTACATAAGGTGCAAGTTGTCATTTCTTTCATCTGCTAAATATGTGTAGTCTAAAAATTATCGGTAATTTAAGGTCTTTGAAAATTATTCTAAAAAAATCAAACTCAGTAAAACTAAAGTCAATTTTATTTTGTTCAAAATCTCAAGTGAACAAATATTCATCAATTTTTAGATATTATAATAATATTTTCAAGTGTTAAGAAATATTTATATGGTAATTTTCCATAATTTGGATAATCATTGAATAAATTAAGCATCTGATTAAAATTTAGGAGTTTAAAAAAATGAAAATTGCAGTTTCATGGAGCGGGGGAATGGAATCAGCACTAGCTTGTTTTAAAGCTTCAAAAGAAGGTTACGATATCAAATATCTTGTTGTCTTTGTTTCTGAAACATGGCCAGCTTTTTGTCATCCTATTAAAATTATGGAATTACAAGCTAAATCTATAGGAATTCCGTTGCTAAAACTCCAAGTAAAAGAACCTTACGAACAAGGTTATAGAGAAGCTATAAAAAAACTGATAGAAAAAGGCGTTGAAGGTATAGTAACTGGAGATATCTACGTTGTCGATGACTTACATGGTCGTTGGATGGATAAAGTAACAAAAGGATTAGACATCAAGGTTATAATGCCATTATGGGAACAAAACACCACTGAAGTATTGAATGAAGAAGTATCATCAGGATTCAAATCTGTTTTCACTTGCTTAGGCCAACAATGGTTTACAGAAGAATGGCTAGGAAAAGAATTAAACTTAGATTCAGCAGAGGATCTAAAAGTTCTCGCAAAAAAGAAAAATATGGACCCTTGTGGTGAAAATGGTGAATATCATACAATGACTATTGATGGACCAAACTTTAAAGAAAAAATAACCTTATCAAAATATAGCAAAGAAAAGAAGAATGACCGGTTATTCATAAAAATCAATGAATATTCTTCACAACCTAAAAATTCTTAATAAAAATTTTTTAAAAACCTTCAGAATATTCAACAAGAATTCTATTCGAAGGTTTTTTAAACTAAACTAGCAATACCTCTCGGGGGATGGGAGGTGAGAGGATGATTGGAGCAATAATTTTCGTTATTGTCTTTATTCTCTTTGTGTTGATTGGTCTTGCTGGCATTCACTTACCAATAGGAGACTGGATAATCCAAGAGTACATCCCTGATATAGCCCAAACAGATTATGCAACGTTGGCGGAAGGAATAATCAATGGAGTAATCTACGGAATAATAATTTGGGTAATATTCAGCATAGTAATGATGATCTATGAAAAAATGCGAGGACCAAAAGAAGTAGTAGTCAAAGTAGAAAACAAAAGCAAATGAATCATAAAAATTTTTTAAAAAATCTTTTTTTCCTTTTTTCAATAAAAATTAAAGGCATATTAAGTAGACATATCTCTAAACCCGAATATTTCCAGTGGAGCATAATTTTCTAATACTTAATATTAAATCAAAGAAAAGATGGGTTTTTCTTCTGAATAATTTTTTTAGATCAATATTAATTCATCAAAAAATTTAGTTAAGATTTCAAGTTATTAAGAATAATTTCTAGATCTTTCAAAACTACCAAATAAGAATTGGATTTAATTCATTTAATTAACGAAAAAAATGCAATAACATTATTAAATTAGGAAACCCATTTCAGGCAAAAACTTCAGCAGATGTTCGCCGAAACTCATCGACTAACAATTAGGATTAGAACGTTGGAATCGGCATTGCATCTCTATAAATCAGGACGGAAATCAAAACTGAAAATCGATCCAATACAAACAATGACTAAACGGTTCCCTTCGGAGGTTGCTATCTGAAGTGGATAAGAAAAAGGTTATAGGATTATTTTTTGGATCTTTGCTAATCTGCGGAATGTTGGTTATAATTTTTTATACAATTCCTAATGATAACGAAATTAGGAGTTATGATGATTCAATCAAAGTTATAACTTCAAGCTATTCAGGTGTTTCTTATGATTTATTTTATTCTTCTAATTTTTCTGGCAACTTAGTTCTATTTGCTGGAGGAATTTTAGGACACAAACAATATTGTTCAGGATGGGCTTCAATATTAGCCGAAGAGGGATACGGAGTTTTAACATTTTCAACACCTCCAGAAGATCTTGATAATGTTCCTCGTTATGCTGAAAACTGCAAAAACAACATTGAAACTTTACTTCCTTTTGTTTTTGATACCACAGTTTTTCCTCTTCCAATAAATGAGGAAAGTATTTCATTAGTCGGAATGTCAGGAGGAGGAGCTGCGACTCTTTCTTTAAATGATACAAGAATAAAAACTTCTGTCGCTATTTGCCCATATTACATAGAAAACTCTTCAGCTAATAATGTCTCTCCAGTGCTGATTATCACTGGATCAGATGACTATATTGCACCAAGCGATTCACATGGACTTGAATATTATGAAGAACTTAATCCTAACAAAATGATAATTGAACAAGCTGAAGTTGGACATGATATGAGTCCTATTGGTTGGGAACATCTTGTAGCGTGGCTAGATTACCAAGTAAATGACGATTATTCAGCTTTTTCCACTTTAACAGACGCTCATGAAGAATATGAAATTTCTTTTTCTGAAAAAGATTTTTCAACATCACCTTCAGATATTTTGTGAAAGATTATTCAAGATTTCAAAATAAAACTTTAAAAAACATAAAATTTCCCGCAAAATCATTATGTATATAAAACAAATATTGTGATACCATGACGCAGGTACCAATTAAAGGCAACAGGATTGTTGAGTTCGATTGGCTAAAAATGTTTGCTTTAGTATTGTTAATTTTTGTTCATAGTGATCTTTATTTTGTTTTTCCAGAGATTATTTTCCCTACTCAATGGTTTCTAGTTAGTTCTTTTTTCTTTGTTAGTGGATTTTTAGCATATGCTTCTTTGCATAAACGTGGAGCAAGTATTCAAAAATTCTTAAAAACAAAAATTATTTTTTTATATGGACCGTTTATTGTAGTGTCTCTGTTTTATTCTCTTTTGCAAGTTATAATCAGTAAATCAGAATTAAATTTATTACAATTACTTTCCCAAGTTGCTTTAGTTAATCTAATAGATGTATTTAATTCAGCGTATAATTGGGACTTTCTATGGTTCATTCCATATTTGCTTTTCTTTATGATATTATTTAGTTTCTTGGAAAAATATATCATCAATCCTAAAATTCAAATTACCTTAATCATGATCTTATGGTTAATTACCATCCTAACATGGACATTCGACATTTCACTAAAACTTGGACAAGTTTTTAGCCAATATTTCTTAATTTTCATATTTGGGTTTTGGCTTAATAAATTTTCAAAATATGAAAAAATCACTAAATTCAATATTTCTTTATTTTTAATTCCGTTATTTATTTTATTTTCAATTGATTTTTCAAACTTTTTTTCTTTTGAAACAACAATAGAAGCTCTAAAATATTTATTATACACAAATGGAAGAAGCGTTATTTTCAGTCTATCTGCAATTTTGCTTGTTTTATTTATTTTAAGAAAAATTAGAATCCCCAGAAATAGTTATGTGGAGTGGATTGCCAGAATAAGTATTTTGATTTATTTCTTGGATCCTTTTTTTGGTTATTTAATAAGTAATTATGTTTTTATGGAACCAATAATAAATTTCGATGACGGAATGGTTTTTTGGTATTTTATATTAATACGATTATTTGTTTTATTTTTAATCTTGCCTGTTATTTTGAAAGTGATTAATAATTTATTAAGTAAAAGCCAATTCTTAGTAAATATTAAAAAAATTAAGCATGCAAAATAAAAAATAGATAGATTATATTCGATTTCAAACATTTTATGATTTAAAACGATAAAGAATAGCAAAAAATACTTAATAAATTGATTTGGGTTTTAGTGGCTATGAACCGAATTTACATTGTTCTTTCTTTATTTTTAATAATTATTATTATATTCAGCATAAATTCCTATTTTTTTACCAATAAAGAATCAGATAAACCAGAACTATATGTTGGAGTTTCCGTTGCACACTATAATCTAGAAGAAATTATTGAAATTGTAGATAAAATACAATCATATACAAATTTATTTGTTGTTGGAAGCACTGGAATAACTTATGATGTATCTAAACTGGATCCAGTTTGTACATATCTTTATGAAAAAGGTTTTTTCTTTTTAATTTATATGCATCCTACTGACAACATTAATTCGCTTGAAGTTCAACGTCAGTGGGTAGAAAAAGCCAAAAAATTATGGGGACAACAATTTATTGGATTATATGCCTTTGACGAACCTGGAGGTCGTCAAGTAGATAATGATCAATATGTCGTAATTGAAGAAGCAGGAGATAATTATACAGATACTGCTGAAAAATATGTCACTGAATTAAGTAATATTTTATATCATATAACTAATGAGCCAATTGAAGCCGGAGATTTACCATTATTTACTTCAGATTACGCTCTGTATTGGTTTGATTATCAAGCAGGTTATGATACAGTTTTCGCAGAATTTGGCTGGAATTATAGCAGACAACTTAACGTTGCGTTTTGTCGAGGAGCTGCAACTGTTCAAAATAAGAACTGGGGAGCAATAATCACTTGGACTTATAATCATCCCCCGTATATCGAATCAGGACCAGAACTTTATGATGATTTGGTGTTAGCTTATGAGAATGGAGCAAAATATATTCTAGTTTTTGATAGTAACGAAGATTATACACAAGGTATTTTAAAAGAAGAACATTTGGATGCATTGAAAAAGTTTTCAGAATATTCGAAAGAAAATCCTCAATCAAATTTCATAGAAAAAAGAGTTGCTTATGTTCTTCCAAAAGGTTATGCCTACGGTTTTAGAGGACCTAAAGATAAAATTTGGGGTTTCTGGGAAGCGGACTCTCTTAGTTATGAAGTTAGTATGGAACTTGGGGGATTGCTTGAACAGTATGGAAAAAGGTTAGATGTAATATATTACGACAATCTCAATTTGGATGAAACATATAACACTTATATTTTCTGGAATGGGACAATAATTAACCCTTAAGTTAATATCAATTTTTTTGGGTATGTTACCAACTTAATTCTTGGCAGGTGCTAACCACACCGGTATCTGCCCATAACCCTACGGCCAACCGATCAACTCTTTCGGGATAAACTCTGTCAAGATACAATGTTACATACCAGTATGGAATTAATTCTAAAGGTTCTTCTCTAGCATGTGGCCATAATTCAGCGGTTACAGGTTCCGAAACAACGGTAAAATTACTAATTCGAACACCATTTGCCACCCATGAAAAACTTTTTACATAATCCATTGCAATATTTATTGCTTCTTGCTCAGAAATATTAACCTCAGTACTTCCCACTGTGAAAATAGACCAATCATCATTTAGAATCTCTAAAAACCCATAGCTATCAAAACTTAGAACAACACTTTTTGATTGAAAGTCGATGTTATTTTCAGTGTATAAACATTCAATTTTGACATTATTGCCTTCAGTTGATCTCACTATTTTTACATTACCAGATGTTGTTTCAAAATCTCCAGTTTCATTAATAGTCATGAGTATATTTCTTATATTTTCTAAATATGATTCTCCTGAATATTCATAATATCTTTCGAGTATACCTCTAGTTACATCAAGAACATTAGTTGGTTGTAATTGAGAATAAATTGGCGCACCTTCTAGGACGATCAAATAGAATCTAGATAATTCATTATTTCTAAACCTCAAAGTTACATCCACAGTGCTTCCTTCATACTTGAGAGTATATTTGAAAAGTTCTTCAACAATTCCACCTAAATCAGTGCGATATTCAACTGTATTACTGGCTAATGTTGAATGATATTTTGCAACGTCCAGATGAATAACGTCTTTTAGAAAAGCCAAAACTTTCGTCGGAGATTTTCCCCATGAAAGCAACCGTTCATTGTCTGCCAACACCTGTTCATATTCTGCTTGCAATTGATTATGTTCATCAGATATTTGTTGAAATTCTGAAGACAACTCATTAAAAGAAGAAGATTGCACAAAAGATATTCCCGCTAAAATAATTATCCCAATCATTAAAATAGCAAAAATGAATTTCCATTTTAAAGGCAATGAAAAAGGAGTTAATAATTGAACATCAGGAGAGTCCTCTACACCTTTCATTGTCATTACAGCAGCTTCTCCCAACTTTGAGAGTCTATACCTTCCATCATTCATCTTTATCAGTAGTTCACCAAGATTTTCAAGATGGTATGTCAAGTTTGAGCTTGAGATACCCAGTTTCTCTTCTATTACCGAGAAATTTCTTGGTTTTTCGGCTAACATCCTCAAAATTTTACGTCGAAAAGGATGTTTTAAAGACGAAAACATAATAGAATATGGTTCTTTACCTGAATTAGACATTAAGTAACTACCAACATATAATATAATAAAATGTTTACTGAAAAGTTTTTTTGGTCAAAAAAATTTGACTCAAATATCATTTGATAGGTCAAGAAATCTTTACAAAAATCCTTTTATGCACTATCAGTTATAAAATGAATCGTTGGGGTTTCCATTATGAAAGATTTTGCATTAAACAGTCCCCCATCTATTCTCTCGGGTTCATATTTACGTATAACGAAACAACACAAAAAATATAATTACTTAAAACAAAAATATCAACTCTAACCTCCAACACTTTAATAGATCAATATTAAAAATCGGAATGGAGAAAAGTGAAGAGCAATATGCAAAAATCGAGAAACAGACCACGCTTATACATGATGACATGGAGATGCACCAGAGCCTGTAATTATAATTGTTTGTACTGTAGTTTTGCCTCTAATCCCTATGCAGTAAATGAAATTGACACAAAGGGTGGGATGAGGATTGTTGATGAACTTCATGAAATGGGTGCAAAATGGTTTGGATTAAGCGGTGGAGAACCATTAATACGAAAAGATATTTTTGAAATTATTTCACACGCAAAAAGTTTGGGAATGAACGTTAGTTTAATAACAAATGGTTATTATGTCAAAGGAGAAATTCTTGATAAACTAGTTAAAAATGAAGTTATGACAGCAGTAAGTTTAGATGGAAAACAGGAAACTAATGATCTTACACGAGGAAAAGGTTCCTATAAAACAGCGCTCAAAGCAATGGAAAATTTATCAAAAAACGGAATTTTTGATTGTATCGTAACTACACTAAATAAACGCAATTGTTCTGAAGTTGAACATATTGCCGAGCTGGGTCATATGTACAATGCTACAAGAGTTGTCTATCACAATTATATACCAGTGGGAAGAGCACAAGAACATCTTGAATTAGCCCCAACACCTCAACAATATGAAGTTGTTATGAACAAAATTTATGATTTAATGCAAGAATACAAAAACAAACTAAGTATCAATGTTTATTGTCCATTCTTTGCTCGAATCGCAAAAGAACGAGATATGCCAGATTTCGATAATTGGTTCAATAACATTTTCCTTGGACAATGTTTCATTGGTAGTAGATATATGGGATTACTAGAAAATGGAGACATTAGACCCTGTGGATTCAATGAAGGATATAGAATGGGAAATATAAAAAATAAATCTATGACAGAAATCTGGGATGAAATGCAAAAATCTGATTTACACAAAAAACTTAGAAACAGAAGCAATTTGAAAGGCAAATGTGGAGTTTGCGAATATCGCGAAATCTGTGGAGGCTGCAGAACTAGAGCAGAAATATACACTGGTGACCTATTTGCTTCAGATCCAGCATGCGCCTATGTTCCTAAATCAGTTGTTAAATTTAAAGTTCAGGATAAGAAAATAAATTTTCTTTAATCAGAATCATATTAATAATCTTAAAAATCCATTTTCATAAACTTTGATTTTTGAAATTGAATAATATTAAATTTAAAGTAAATCGATTCTTTTTTTCTTAACTTTAGACTTGAACAATAAACAAGTATAATTAGAACAAACACATCGAAAAATACAACAAATAATTTGAGGCATATATTTGGAATCGGACAAGAAATCCTCTGCTAAAGACGATTTTGTATTTGACAAACGACTCTATGTAATATTCCTGATAATGTTCACCGAGGTACTAGGGTTTAGTATGTTATTCCCAGTAATTCCATATCTTGGTTTATCACTTGGTTTAACTGAATCTCAAATTGGACTTATCCTTAGCCTTTTTAGTCTCTGTCAATTATTTGCTAGCCCAATAACAGGAAAACTAAGTGATCACTTTGGAAGAAAACCATTACTAATCTTAAGTCAAATAAGCACGCTTATGGGTTTTATATTACTAGGATTTGCAACAACAGTAATTATACTAATCGTAGCCCGATTAATTGATGGGTTATTAGGTAGCAATATGACAGTAAGCCAAGCTTACATTAGCGACATCACAGAACCTAAACATAGAACCAGAGTATACAGTTATTCAAGTGGAGTATTTGGAGCAGGATTAATATTCGGTCCAATTATTGGAGGAGTTCTTGCTCAAATTAACTATTCAGTTCCAATGTTTTTTGCAGCATCAGTTACAGTAGTTTCAATTATTCTAGTTGTGTTTCTCCCAGAGACTATAAATAAAAAAACAAAAGCAATTTCTTTTAATTTTAATGATGTAATTCCAGTTAATGACATTAAACGCTTTCAAAAAGTCCAAAAAATACGAAATAGTCTGTTAATGTTTTTCGTTTACAATACCGGATTTTTCTTGTTTATGGCAAACTTTCCATTATTTGCGAGCACACAATTTCAAGTTACTGTTACTGAAACTAGTTATTTCATGACATGGATAGGAATTTTAAGAGTAATTATACAAACAGTGTTAATCTCTCGCATATTAAGAGATTTAGGAGAAAACAAGGCTTTAGTAACAGGAATTGTCTCCATGATAATTTCAATGATAATTATTATTTTTTCTGCAGATTTCTTTATTGTATTTATTCCATTAGTCTTTCTTGCTTATGGAACTGGAGTTTGTAGACCCATATTAATAAGTCAACTAACAAACAGCGAAACAACAGAGGGTACAGGAGCATTATTGGGTGTTAACAACTCGCTAACTAGTATTGCTCAAATAGTCACTCCAATTGTAGGAGGGTTCGTCATAGAATATTTACCCTCTCAAATATTACCACTACTGTCAGCGGTAATCTTCATATTGCTTGTAGTTTTCTTGAGAAGAAGAAGTAATAATGAAGATGACCTATCGATTGAGAAAAAAATTCGAATATCAAAAAACAACTAAAAGTAAGCAATCTGAAATCGAGGTTTGAATATAGTTGCAATTAACAAAATTTTTTTACGTCACAACTTGTTCTACGCAATAGTAGGGAGCACTATTTTAATGCGCTCAACTAGATTTGATTTATTAGAGCATGAATAGAAAAATCGGATGCTATGAAAATTATGATTGATGTAAAAGATTTGATTTTGATTTATTCAAACGGAACAAATGCCGTTGATAATATTTCATTTAATGTAAAAAAAGGAGATTTTTTTGGATTTCTAGGGCCAAACGGAGCAGGAAAGAGTACTACAATTAAAGTTTTAACTACATTACTTAAGAAAACGTCAGGAACTGTAAATATTGCAGGTTTCGATTTAGATAAAAACTCTAAAGAGATTCGTAAACTGATTGGGGTCCAAAGTCAAGAAACGTCTGTTGACGGTGATCTAACGGGCAGGGAAAATTTGATACTGCAAGGACACTTTCAGCAGCTATCTGGGAAAATGTTAGAGAACCGAGTGGCTGAATTATTAGAACTTATTGATTTAGAAAAATTCGCTGACAAAAAAGTCAGAAACTATTCAGGCGGAATGAAAAAAAGACTCGATTTAGCGACAACTCTGGTTCATAGACCACAGTTACTTTTCTTGGATGAACCAACTACGGGTCTTGATCCACAATCTCGTTCAGCTATTTGGGATTATCTTGAAAAATTAAACAAAGAAGAAAAAACAACGATATTTTTAACTACACAATATATGGAAGAAGCTGACAGATTGTGCAAAACTCTGGCAATAATTGATAATGGAAAAATTGTAGCCACTGGTTCTCCAGTTGAACTTAAACAACAATTAGGTGTAGATTCAATTAAATTAAGTCTTAAAAATTGTGATAGGGATAAAAAAGAAGCAATTGCTTTGCTTAAGAGCTTAACTGGAGTTACAAAAATTACTGAATCAGGTGACTGTGTAACTGCTTTTGCGAAAAATGCTGATAAGTTAATTGCAGATATTGTAAGAGCCCTTGATAGTCTTGAGATAAGATTAGCAGGTATAAGTTTTTCTTCACCTACTCTTGATGATGTTTATCTTCAAAAAACAGGAAAAAGAATAAGACCTGAAGAATTAGTTAAAGCTCCTAGCGCAAGGTTTGGTCCAAGGAGAAGATGAAAATGACTTTACTATCTGACACCCGATATCTTTTTGTAAGATATTTAAAAAAACTAATCCGAAATCCCATTTTACTATTCTTTTCATTAGTTCAACCTATAATTTTTCTACTTTTATTCACTCAACTTTTTGAAAGATTTGCAAACTTACCTGGATTTCCAGCAGAAAGCTATCTAATCTTTGCAACTCCAGGAATCCTTCTCCAAAATGCCTTCGGTAGTGCACTTCAATCAGGAAACTCAGTCGTTGCGGATATGGACAGTGGGTATCTTCAGAAAATGTTGGTTACACCTGTCAGCAGGTATGCTATATTACTTGGAAGATTAACCAGTGATGCTTTTCGAGTGTTGATCCAATCGACAATAATAATGTTTTTAGCATTTTTACTTGGTGCTAGACCAGCAACTGGAATATTAGGCGCATTATTAATGCTTGCAACAATTGCATTTTTTGGCTTAGCATGGTCTGGGATCTCTCTGGCTATTGGATTAAAAACTAGAAGTTCTGAAACAGTATTTGCATTTGGAGGATTTTTGACTTTCCCATTATTATTCATGAGCACAGCCTTAACTCCTCTAGACTTTATGCCAGATTGGATCCAAATTGTCTCACAGTTTAATCCGATAAGTTACACTGTCGATGCAGTACGAGTCTTAATGATAGACGGATTCGTATGGCAACCTATTGTATCTGCTTATTTAGTAATTGGATTTGTTGCACTCATAACTTTAGGCTCAACACTATATTTATTCAGAAAAGTAGTGAGTTAGAATTTCTGGAACAGAAAATATAAACCTCAAAATTATATAGGTGAAATCAGTAAATCCTTTAGACTCTACCTTTTTTTAAGCAGATTTTTAATCATTCAACTTTTTTGTCATCAAAAATAGAAAGAAATTGTGGATAAGGCAAAGAAAATTCGTTAACCAATGTTAAGCTACCTTCCAATGAACGTTATGATTTCAGATTTTTAATTCGTGGGGTAGCAGATGTACATCAAAATTCAATCACGACCAAAAACAGTTGTTTAATTAATCTTCAAGAACTGAATCAAAATCAAGAAATATTTTTGTGTTATCACTTATTTCTTCGACTTTTGCTAACACGTATGTGGGTTTTGACCAAATGGTTATCCAGTAATTTAGATCCTGACTAATGGCTCTAATATTTGATTGGGCTCCTTCAATAGTAATTTCTGCAACAATAATAGTATCAGGGTTGAATCGAAAACCCCAATAATTATCATATTCTTCTATGATACCTCCGATCCACAATTCAGTTTGATTCTCATAAAGACCTGAAAAGGATGACCAAACATTTGGATCACTAGTCTCAACAGCAATAATATCTTCCTTAGAATCAATTATTACAACCCAATTATCAGTTTCATGCTTAGTTTTACTCAAATATTCTGCATTATTCCAACTAACAAATAGAAAATATCCAATTGCAATCGAAAAAAATATTATAACTAAAAGAAAAAATATTTTCTTGGACAAAACACACCCTTAAACTTTAATTGCAGTAAACGCCATTTTAAATTTAGGGTTAAAATGCGTGCAAAGCATCCCCTAAATAACGACAAATAATACCTTCAACAAGTATTTCTAGATTCAGTTCCGTTTCTGAGTTTCGCTTTTCTTTCATTAATTATTCCTCGTAAATGATTTGCACCTTCTCTTTCGCCTTCCATTACATGCTGAGACCAAGAAAGTTGACTGCGGAAACTTAAGGTAGCTAAAATGATAATAGATAAAGCAATTGCGCTAATGACCAGATTAGACCAGAATAAAACATCGAACTTTTGGAGAATTATTCCTTCAACAACAGGATAGAAAAACTGAACAAAAAGATTCCCAATTATTCCATATAATAAGCCCAAAGCTATTCCTTTAGTAAAATCAATTTTCCTTCGGTGTGTCTCTGCTCGTTCAAGATATTCTTTTTCAAATTCCTCAAAATCTTCTAAGAATTCTTTATCCTCTTTCGTTATCATTTCGAATCTGGATAAAGGTATTTTCTATTTTAGCTTATAATTTCTTTCAAAGATGGAGTATTATACACATGAATAGTTTACTTTTCCCCCTCGATTAGGATAAGGGTAACTGTTCCTTGAATTTTATCGAGGTTTCTCACCCAAGTAACAATATCGTCGATTTCATCCATAGTTTTTGCACGAATCTTAACTGCAATATCGTGAATACCGTAGACTATGCAAGATTCTGTGACTTCATCAATCTTCCTTATTTGATCTAGAACTTCTTTTTCAGAACCTAACTCCGTGTTTATCATCACAAAAGCCGTTGGCATCTAACATCACCTTAACATATTGTCGCATATTTCACATAAAAAATTTTAACCAAAAA
>JARRMB010000021.1:0-16623 GCA_037386325.1 Candidatus Bathyarchaeota archaeon | reverse complement strand
ACTCGTTTTCCATTGCCTAAAAGTTCTGTAATTCTTTTTTTCTTAACATTAACTACAATTGGAGAATTCATTCTTCTTTTTCCTCCTTACTAGATTCGTATTTTGATTTTAATGCTTCTTTCTGAAGTGCATAAAGTTTTTTACAACCCTCAAGGGCCATATCAACTGAAGTTTTAAATTCATCAACGGATAGATTGCCATCCATTTGCAACAAGGTAATAGCATTCAAATTAGGCATAAAAGCTACCGGAACATCAGCTTCTCCAACTTTATCTTCGGTATCCATGAGATCAAGAGCTATTTTACCATCTGCTTTTCCTGCAGCACATGCTACTACTAGATCCTTCATTGGGATTCCAGCATCTGCCAATGCAAGAGCAGCTGTCGTTATACCAGCACATCTTGTACCTCCATCTGCTTGAAGAATTTCAATATACACTTGAATTGATGTTCTAGGATAATATTCGAGAAAAACAGCAGGTTCCAAGGCTTCTCGAATTACTTTTGAGAGTTCTACATCTCTACGTGAAGGTGCAGGAGATTTCCTTTCGTCGACAGAAAAAGGTGCCATATGATATCGACATTGAATAACTGCTCGATCTTGTTGAGCTATATGTCTAGGATGTGCCTCTTGTGGTCCATAGACCCCTACAAGTATCTTATTTCGACCTTGTTCAAGATAAGCTGAACCATCAGCATTTGGAAGAACTCCAACTTGCATTTTTACGGGTCTTAATTCGTCCACTTTTCGACCATCTAAACGAATACCCTTCTTGTCAATCAATTTTTCAGATTTTTTAGCTTTCATCTTTCTTTTTTCCTTTTTATTTTTATTTGTTTTCAATTGATTTTCGTTCCTCTCTAATCATCTCAGTTACACGATCGGTCAAACCACTGGTATGTGATTCTCTTTCGATTTTGCGAAGAGCCATAACAGCAAGTCTTTCGTCTTCAGCTGATCTACCACTTATGAGAACTAGACCATTTTGACCGATGGTCATTTGACAACCTGTCTCTTTTTTTATCATTCCAACCATTGAACCTTGTCTACCTATAATTCGAGGAATTTTGGTTGGAGTTACTTCAACTAGTTGACCTCGAACAATCTTGCCTAATCCGGGTTCTCGCACAGTTAATAGAGGATCACGAGTTCTATCATAAGCAACAACATTTGCTATTATCAGGTCACCAACATCAAAAATTGAAGGCAAATCAGTTGTTTCAGGCTTAAAAGAGCGTTCTACAACATCAGATGCACGTAGTCTAGCTAGATGTGGAGCTTTAATATCTATTGTCCAACCACCTGGTGAAGTTTCAATAACTTTTCCAATAACTGTGTCTCCAGGGACAGGAATATAAAACGCCTTTAGTGCAACAACATGAACTCTTTTTCCATCATAGTCAACGAGTCCAAGTCGATTGGCGTAGATTTTTCCATTTTCTTTGTATGTGCTATCTCCAGAAACGTATTCACCTTCGGCAAGAAGGTCTCCAGGAGTAACAAGCTGTTTTTTTACATAAAAAAGGGGCATTTTTAAACCTCAAATTTCTTTAATTATTCATTTTTACTTCAAGATTTCCACGGGTCATGTTACCCAATTTGTCCAAGAAGGGACCATAAAGGCCTGCAGACATCTCAACTACAGCAGACCATGAGCCATCTGCTCGCCATTGTTCACTTTGTATAGTTCCAAACCCTTTTACAGTACCGTAGACTTTGCTTGCATATTCTGCGGGTATATGAACTGCTACTGAAATTTTCTCCATCTTTAACGGAATAATTGGACGTAATAATTTGATTATTTCTTTTGCTTGTTCTTCAACGGATTTGTGGGGATCAATAGAATAACGAATTTCATTCATTGCTTGTTCAATACGTAAAGGAGGATGTGGAAGACTTGTTTTTGGATCAACACATTCGCGAGCAATAAAAGAAATTATTTGCCTTTTCTTTTCTTCAACGAGCTGTCTCCTTTGATCCGTTGTTAATTGTAATGTGCCTTTTTTGAGGATAATTTCAGCTATTTTTAAGGGATCTTTAGTTCCAAATTTTTCCTGTAAATTTTCTTCTGAAGCTTTTGTGCCTTTATTGGCATCAGTGAAAATTGTTTCGGCAGCTAAAACTTGAGATACTGAAGTGATTTTTCCAAGCCGATAGGATAAAGCTGGTTCAGGTTTGGTTAGAATTTCGAAGTGTTCGCCGTCCTGAGTGATGCGCGCAATTGTATAGCGTTCACTCATTAAGTTCCACTGCCCTCAAGCTCGCGTTGGATAGCCTCTATTTTTTCTTCACTTAGTGCTTGGAGCTTTTGGGTTTCTTTTGGAATAAAACTTATCTTGATTCTTTTTGGTTCTCCCCTAGCCTCTAGAGCTCGGGTTAAACTTTTTATTGCTAATTTTACAGTATCGTCCAAGCTTAGGTCTTCTCGATATTCTTCATTTAAGATACCTTCAACTGTTTCACGACCTATTCCTACAGCTACTGCTTTGTAGCCTCTATAGGAACCGCTTGGATCGGTTGTGAATACTCTTGGTCCAGTTTTATCGACTCCTCCAAAAATGATTGAAACACCGAATGGTCTTACTCCTGCATGTTGGGTGTAAAGCTGTTTTATGTCCCCGACTCGTTTTGTCATCATTTCTACATCAATTGGCTCATCATACATTAACCTGTTACTCTGAGCAAATATTCTAGCTTGGTCGATAAGTATACGAGCATCAGATCCTAAACCAACAACAGCTGCACCAAGATGATCATCTACATCATAAAGTTTCCATGCAAATTGGGTATCTTGTAATTTAGTTTCAATTTTTTCTTCTGCTCCTAAAACAACTCCATTAGAGCAGGCAATTCCAATAATTGTTGCACCACGGTTTACAGTTTCCAGGGCATATTCAACCTGAAAAAGTCGACCATCTGGAGAAAATACTGTAATAGCACGATCATAAGCCCCAGGTGCGGCAAATACAGACAATTCATTCACCTCATATATGAACTACGTTTTGTCTCTTTTGTAATAAGACGGCACTAAAAACCTTTTCGTATTTATAACAACTTTGGTTAACCATCAGAATAACTTGATAACGCTTATAGGAGAAATACAACTTAAGGGAATCAGAATAGGGATGTCCTCAAAAGTAATTGTGGTTAAGGTAGGAACAGGAAGTTTAACCAAGAATGGAATTCTAGATATTGAACTAATGGGGAGTTTAGTTGATCAAATAGCTGAAGCAATAAAACGAGGAAATAAAATAGTTTTTGTAACCTCGGGAGCCGTAGCAGCAGGCATAACAGAACTTGAAATACCTCCTAAACCTAACGATATAGTTTTCCAGCAAGTAGCAGCGGCAACAGGTCAAAGCATAATAATGGCCACATATCGACAACTCTTCAAAAAACATGGTTTGAAAGTCGCGCAAATATTGTTAACCGCTGAAGATCTTTCAAACAGGGCCTCCTATTTGCATATTTGTGATGTTCTAGAGATGGCTTTACAGTTAGGTATCGTTCCGATAATTAACGAAAATGATGTAACATCTACAGATGAACTTATCCCTGTTATGAAAGGCTATAAAATAAATTTCAGCGATAATGATTTATTGTCAGTTCTTGTTGCAAACGCGTTAGAGGCTACATTGATTATCATTCTCTCAAATGTCGATGGATTATACACTATGAACCCCAAAAAACGAGGAGCTCAGCTGATAAAGAGAGTTGAAAAAATTACACCCGAAATCAATTGTGAAATTGATGGAAAAAGCAAGCTGGGGAAAGGTGGTATGAAAACGAAACTTAAAGCTGCTGAAATAGCTTCAACGAGTGGAGTGCCTCTTATAATAGCGAATAGTAAATGTAAGAATGTAATACTTGATATAATCAATGGAAAACAAGTTGGAACTATCTTCAAACCACAAGATCGTTTATCGCAAATAAAACGCTGGATTGCTTATGGTGCAGCTGTGAAAGGACAAATATTCGTGAATGATGGAGCAAAAAAGGCAATAATGCAAGGTGCAAGTCTTCTTCCTGTAGGAATTGTTAACCTTACAGGAACGTTCAACGAGGGAGATGTTGTAAGCTTAGTAGATCATAAAAATACTGAGTTTGCTAGAGGTAATCCAAATTACAATAGCAATGAGATAAACATAATTAAAGGTTTAAAAACAAATCAGATTAAAAAAGTTCTTGGATATGTAAGACGAAAAGAAGTTGTTGCTCGAAAAAATATTTGTATTGTGAAGTGAAAAAAATGATAATTGAAATTTGTAAAAAAGCGAAAGCAGCTTCAATCCAATTAGCTCAACTTTCTGCTAAACAAAAACATAAAGTATTATGTAAAATGGCTGAATCACTTGAAGAAAATTGTGAAAATATTCTAGAAGCCAATCAACAGGATGTAGAAGCTGCAAGAGCTAAAGGTACAAAAGAGGCATTAATTGATCGACTAATTTTAGATAAAAATCGAATAACTAAAATGGCATCTACATTGAGAGAAATTGCTGAATTATCTGACCCAGTAGGAGAAATTGTAAAAACATGGACTAGACCCAACGGTTTGATAATTGGCCGACTCCGAGTACCCCTAGGAGTAATCGGAATAATTTATGAATCAAGACCTGATGTAACTTCAGAAGCATCTGGACTTTGCATAAAATCAGGAAATGCGATAATCCTAAGAGGCGGATCAGATGCTATAAATTCAAACATGGCAATCGGAAAAGCATTACGAATTGCCTTAAAAAATAGTGGAATAACAGAAAATGCAATACAAGTAATTCCGGTAACTGATCGAAGTTTTGCAGAAGAACTCATGAAAATGAGAGGTTTTATCGATGTTTTAATTCCCAGAGGTGGAGCTAACTTGATAAAAACTGTAGTAGAAAAATCTACAGTCCCAGTAATCGAAACAGGAACAGGTAATTGTCATATATATGTAGAAGAAGATGCGGATCTAAAAAGAGCAGTTGATATAGTAATAAATGCCAAGTGCCAGAGACCAGGAACATGTAACGCTGCAGAGAAATTATTAGTTCATAAAAATATTGCAAAACAGTTTTTACCAACAGTAATTTCAGCGCTCAACTTAAAAGGAGTAGAGGTAAGAGCTGGCAATAAAACCATGCAAATGTTTCCTAATCTTAAACCTGCTGTTGAGGAAGATTGGGGAACGGAATATTTGGATTTAATTATTGCTATAAAAATCGTGGAAAATGTTGATGAAGCCATTTCTCACATTAATAAATATGGAACTAAACATTCTGAATCAATTTTAACAGCTGACTTTAATAAAGCATTAAAATTCATTCGCGAAATTGATGCAGCAGCGGTCTATTGGAATGCTTCAACCCGTTTCACAGACGGAAATCAATTTGGTTTAGGGGCCGAAATTGGAATAAGCACTCAGAAACTTCATGCAAGAGGACCAATGAGCGTAAAGCAGTTGACTACTACAAAATTCTTCATACTAGGTAGAGGACACATTAGACCATAATTAAGCAATGAATACGGTTTTCAGAACATAATAAATCCAAATTCAATAAAAATAAAGGATTTATCTCTTAATATGAAATAACAATTTGATTGATTTAGTAAACTTAGCCGATTGCAGACTTTAGTTTTTCAAATGTTTTTTCTATCTTGTCTTTCTGCTTGGTACCTCTTTCTGGACCTAGCCGATTCTTAACGTACATGCCATAAATAAGAAGCTCACGGGGATCCGATTCAGAAACAGCTTCAATTAAAAGTTCTAAAATCTCTTTCTTTGTTTCACTTTTCTCAATTTCTTTAAGTAAAGCTAATGTTGCTTTATCCGTTTCTTCGTTCTCAACTCTTTTCTTTGGTTTATAACCTAATTCTTCAAGCTTTTTAAGAGCCAATTCTTTCATCTCCAAGATTCAGGAATTAATTTCTTAACTGTTGCCTCTCTCATTTTCTTATCAAAAGTTTTCTGCGTCATAAGATCCAGCGCTCCTTCGGGGCACCATTCAACACATTGAGGTTCTCCATCACATAAATTGCAGATCATCACCGATTTTCTATCTTCATTAATAAATATTGCACCATGTTTGCAACTTTCAATACACCAACCGCAAAGATCACATTTACTATCGTCAATCATAATGACACCTGTTTCTTCAGATTGTTTCAATGCATCTCGAGAACACGCACGAACACAAGGAGCATCTTCACAAAGCCTACAAGCAACAGGCATACTAACTAATTGCTGCAATCTTAATACCTTGATTCTGGAACGTTTTGGATCAAAGATTTTTTCTTGGTGCAACGCACAAACAAGTTCACAAATGCTACAACCTGTACATTTGTCAAAGTCTGCACCAATAAACTTCTTTTTAGTTGTATCTTCGCTCATAGAATCACTTCGTCATCTTAGACAACCACTAAAAAGTTATGGATTACTTATAGGTTTTTACCAAATAATTTTCAAAATCGCCTTCTTAAGACTTGTTTAGAAAAGAGAGTATATTTTACATGTACTGCAATTTTATCCTAAAATCTTGTAGAGTATATTGTCTTCGGAGGTGATTCACCGAAGTGGAGTTTTAAGAGGTGTAAGCGGAATAGGACCTTATTATTCTGCAAAAAACCGATTACGAACAGCAATAAAAAATTAAAAACGAAAATTTCCACCATAAATTTCTGAATTCATAATTTTTTATTGCTGTTCGTAATCGGTTTTTTGCAGAATAATAAGGTCCTATTCCGCTTACACCTCTTAAAACTCCACTTCGGTGAATCACCTCCGAAGAAGGAATGAAAAGTATCCGGTATCCCATGATTCTCAATCTAAGAGAGAGATCGGTGTCATCATCATAAATGAAATAATCATTATCAAAACCTCCCGAATTGTTAAAAACTTCCTTTCGGATGATACAGCACCCAGAAGACGCTGCCATAATTTCAAAATTCTTCTTCAATTTATTTCCTAATGAACCATAGTTTGCCGCCCAAGTTCCTAAAACGTCAATAGCTAAACAAACACAGTCTAACCGAGTTTTATCTTCTGAAAGAACAATTTTAGCTTGTGCTAATCCAATTGTCTTATCGTTTTCTACAACTTTAACAAGTTCCGATAACCAGTTTTTTGAATCAAATTCTATGTCACTGTCCAAAAAAACAAGGTAGCGTCCATTTGAAAGGTTTGCTCCAATATTACAACCTTCAGAATGCCCAACATTCTTTTGATTTTTAATAATTTTTATTTTAGAGTTCGATCCAAAATAATTCTCGATCTCTTCTAAACTGCCATCAGTTGAAGCATTATCAACAATTATGACTTCATAGTTTGGATAATCTGTTTTTAAAAGAGTAAGTAGACATTGCTTCAAAAATTTCTTTCCATTAAAGTTTACTATCACCAACGAAACAAAAGGAAGACACCCAATCGGTTCAGACATAAGCACCACTTTATGGAAGCAAGATTTGACATAAGGGGAGGCTAACTTAAAGCCTTTTTTGGCACAAACAATAAATTGTTTCAAGTATCTCTACGAGGATGTAAAAAGAAGCGATTTTAATGGAAAAATGTCCTACATGTCCCGCAGTTACTGTAGTGGTTCCTGTACGAAATGGGGAAGAGACAATTCAACCTCTGCTTGAATCCCTCGATAAGTTGAATTACGATAGTAACAAAGTTGAAGTCATAGTAGTTGATGGAAATTCTACAGATAAAACACAAGAAATAGTTAAGAATTATCCAGTGAAACTTGTCATCGAAAATAAAAAAGGACTAAACGTTGCAAGAAACACAGGAATAAAAAAAGGAAAAGGTGAAATCGTTGCATTTACTGACTCTGATTGCATTGTTCCACCTAATTGGATAACGAAAATTGTTGAAAACTTCAAAGATCCACGAGTTAGTTGCGTAGGTGGGAGTACAAAAGCACTAAACAGCGATTTTGTTTCACAATATGCTGACAATAGTATTGTAAGGCTAATGCCATTTTTTCGAAAAAGAGAAGAATTAGACAAAGTAAAACCTTTTTTTCGTCATCCAGCAGGCTGCAATATGGCTTATAGAAAAAAAGTAGCAGAAGAAATCGGATATTTTGATGAAAACATTCAATATGGTTTTGACGAAGTAGAGTTCGCTGACAGAGTTTGCAAAGCAGGCTACAAGATGGTTTTGGACCCAAAAGTCTTAGTTTGGCATAAACATCGATCAACCATTGGAGAATTTTTGAAACAAAATTTTCAATATGGCAGAGGAAGTGGATTAGTATTAAAAAAGAATAAATTAAAAGATTCAGTTTCCAAATGGTCTTTTCTAGGACTAATCGGATTCATAAGCTGGTTGTTTATAGTCAGTTCATTATTGTATCTAAATATTATTTCTAGTTCTAGCATTTTCTTTTGGTTATTATTTGGATTTACTATTCTGCCTTTACTTATCGTTGGGTCTGTTTATGCATTTAGAGCTACAAAAAACAAAAAATTATCTAGAGTTATTATATATCCAGCGATTGATATATGCAGAACTCTTTCCTTCTGCTGTGGACAAATTTATCAACTATTTAAAAAAACTTAAATAAAATTCTAATCGAGCTAAATTAATCCTGAAAAAATCTCAAATTCTAAAAAAATACACAATTATTAACCGTTAATAAACAGATTATCAAAAGAAAAGAATCTAATAGATAAAAAAATAAAAGATTTCAAGAAAAAAAGAAAAAATGAAGAAGTGTTTAATATCTTCTTCGCTGGTATCCGCCGCTGCGGCCGCCGCCGCCACCGCTGTAACCGCCGCCGCCTCTGCCACCATAGCCACCGCTTCTGCCGCCACCTCGACCGCCGCCTCTGCCGCCATATCTGTTAAATCGTCTTTCTTGTTCGTATTTTTTATCAGACAAATTATTTTCTGTGTTAACTTCTGCAATTGGTGAATCTTCTAAGACTTCGTAACTACCATATTTTCCAATGTTTAGTCGCATATTTCCTCTAAATAGGTTAATGTAACCATTAGTGATGCTCAGCGTTGAATTATCAGCTATTGCGTCGATTTTGTCATCCCATAAAGTCATATATATACTTCCAGTCTCGTCTCCAACCAGAGCATCTGCAACTCGGCGTACTGAATAATCTCTTCCAGTTACGCTTCTCACTTCGCCCTTAGAAACTACTTTCACGATTGTGTTGACTCCTCTCGAATTTGGGGTCAACGTTTCTATTTTTACCAGCTCTTGGCTTTCAGATGGTTCTTCACCTGACATTTAATCTACTTCCGTTTTACATGGTCATTTAGAGCACTTCTTAAAGATTGTGGTTTCAATTTTTTCAAAAAGACCGTAATATCTATAAAAAATGAAAAGACTCACATTGAAAACTTACTACAAAAAATTAACAAACATCAAAGAAAATTACTCTATTGTTTATCCCTAACTACGACAATTGTTAAACTACATCAAAATTAGAAAAATGATGTATTTATTTTCCTAGATGTGTCTTAGCCACTATCAAGGTGGCAGTTTGGAAAATGTCAGGTAAAACCCTAAGACTATCTGTTAAAAACATATTTAATTGCTCAAGACTTTCAGTTTTTACTTGAATAATAGCGTCATACTCACCATACATCATACTAACTTTACTGACTTCATCAAAGTGTGCAACTTTTTTCAGTATATCTTTTTCAGTTCCTGGATTAAGCGTAACTAGAACATAAGCTAAGACAGACATTGAATAACCTCTTGAAACACGGTTGCAATTGAAAGAAATTAACCTTTCGCCCAGAATCCAAAAGAATCCAACTGTCAGGTTAATAAAATTACTTTTCGGTCTTACCTTTAGTAAGAAGATTTAATGCTAAATTAGCAGAACCTATTACAGCTGCATTATGACCTAAAGCACTTTTAATAATTTCTAATTCAGAAACAGAGACTTCCAAAGCATTGGACCTTACAAATTTTTTTACTATTTGAATCAAATCGGGTATACCTTCGATAACTCCACCTCCAAGTATCAAGCAACAAGGATTAAATACATTCACTATACTTACGACTCCTGAAGCCAAGTATTTTCCAGTTTCTTCAACTAATTTGATTGCTATAAAATCTCTTTGAGCATAAGCTTTACCAATAACTTCAGCTGTAATTTTTTCAACAGAACCAACTAATGATAACAATTTTTTTCCTTTTGTTGGATTTGCTTGAATTGCTTCCTTAGCACGCTCAGCTATTCCCCATCCACCTGCATAAGCTTCTAGACAACCTTTGTTTGGACAACGACATTTTCGTCCATTATAGACAAGAGTTATGTGCCCTAATTCTCCTGCAATGTTATTACAACCAAAGATCGGTTGGTCACCGCTTATTATTCCTCCACCTATGCCAGTTCCAACAAAAAGGACAATAAGGTCTGATATTCCTCTTCCAGAGCCAAATTTCCATTCCCCCCAAGTGGCAGCTCGAACATCATTAGTTACAAATATAGGAAGATTGAGTTTTTCTTCTAATTTTTTCTTTAAAGAAAAATTATTCCAACCCAAGTTAGGAGAACTTCGGACAATTCCTTTTTGATCAACTTGAGCGGCTATACCAATTCCAATCGCTTGTGCTTCTTGATTTGTTTTATTTAAGCAAATATCAATACCTTCAAAAATTTCTGAAATTACCTGATTGGGTTCCTTGGAAGGATGAACTAATGATTTATGATTAGATAAAAGACGTCCATATTCATCCACTAATCCTACATTTAATTTGGTTCCTCCAAGATCTATACCTATTGTGTTAAATTTGGAGGTTTTATTCATAATTTTACGACCTAATGATATGTAATATCATTAGAATCTAAATATTATAATTTGTTTTTAAGAATAATGACTGTTAGAAAGAAAAATAGTCGAAAACCTAAATAAATTTTAAAATAAATACAAATTTTCATAAAAATAAAAAAATAATAAAAAATAGAAAAAGGAAGACCTTAATTTGGTCTAGTAGTCTTCCGGCATTCCGCCTGGAGGAGATCCTTCTTTGGGTTTTGTTGAAGCAATTACATCGTCTATTCGTAGTATCATTGAGGCAACTTCAGCAGCAGATTTCATGGCTTGTTCCTTAACTTTTAGGGGTTCAACAACTCCATTTTCGAGACTATTGGCAATTTCTCCTTTGAAAACATCGACTCCCATCAGATGCCCATTCTTCTTTTCATGAGCTGCCCTTAAACCGACAAGTATGTCAATGGATTCTAGACCTGCATTTTCGGCTAAAGTCTTTGGCACGATTTCAAGACCATCAGCAAATGCTTCTATAGCTAGTTGTTCTCTACCTCCAACTTTGGTTGCATAAGAACGAAGAAGTTTTGCAATTTCAGCTTCTGTTGCACCTCCTCCGGCAACAATTTCATTATCCTGCACAACATCAGCGACTACGGACAAGGCATCGTTCATTGCTCGATCAGCTTCATCTACCATCCTTTCGAGTCCTGCTCGAATCAGGATTGCTACAGATCGAGGTTCCTTACATTTCTCAACAAAGATCATCTTATCATCCCCGACCTTTCGTTCTTCTACGAGTCCAGCTTCACCTAAATCAGTAATACCTAAGTCATCTAATTTTGAGATTACTTTTCCTCCAGTAGCTCGGGCTAGTTTTTCCATATCAGATTGCTTAACCCTTCGTGCAGCAATAATTCCTTCTTTAGCCAGAAAATGCTGAGCCATATCGTCGATACCTTTTTGACAGAATAAAACATCTGCTCCAGAAGCCTTTATTTTTACAACCATATCCTTAATCATTCGTGTTTCTTTATCCAAAAATGCTTGCATCTGAGTAGGATCGCGTATACGAATTTCTGCTGAAAATTCTGTTTTCTCTACTTCCAGAGGTGAATCAATCAGAGCAATTTTAGCGTTTTCAATCTTTTTTGGCATACCTGCATGAACAATTTCTTTGTCAATTATAATTCCTTTAACTAACTGAGTGTCAAATAGGCTTTTACCTTCTTTTTTAACTCTCTGAATGTTATCAATGTCAGCAATTGTCTTATCTCCACGTTTCTCGGCGATTAATTTAACAGCATCAATAGTAATGTCAGAAAGATGATCACGAGCATCCCCTACTGCTTTGCTTCCCATTGAAGTTAATGATACCTTCTTCAGAGTTTCTCGATCATTTATATCTACATTTATTCCCAATTTAGCTAAATCTTTTACAGCTTGTTCAACAGCTTTCTGGTATCCTCTAACAATTACTGTTGGATGAATATTTTGAGACAGCAAATCTTCTGCTTTACGTAGAAGCTCTCCAGCCAAGATTACAACGGTTGTTGTTCCATCGCCAACCATATCATCCTGAGTCTTTGCTACTTCTACCATCATTTTTGCAGCTGGATGTTGAACGTCTATTTCATCAAGTATAGATGCCCCATCATTAGTTATGGTTATATCACCTAAACCATCGATAAGCATCTTATCCATACCGCGAGGACCCAAAGTGGTCCTTAGAACCTCGGCAATGACTTTAGCAGCCATTATATTATTTGTTTGAGCTTCTTTTCCTCTTTTTCGAGATGTTCCTTCTTTAAGTATCAGAACAGGTTGTCCACCCTGTTGAGTTAAATATGCCATACAAATCCTTCCTATTTTTCAATAAATCTAGCTACTGCAATTTCATAAGAGAATATAAAGTTTTTCACTAGAAAAATAGAGGCCTTTTTACGCCTCTTTAGAAAAGAATAGGGAAACGAATTTTATTTTTCTAAAACCTTTCTTGAAGCGATTTCTATGTCTTCTGCTTTAACGGTTTTTCTTCCAGCATGCATTGCAAAATCTATTGCTTCTTTAGCTATTTTTACACCAATATCGTCAAGCTCTTTTGCTAGAGCTTTTGCAGCTGCTTCACTTACTCGGCTCGCTCCCGCTTTTTTACATATTCTATGCATTGGAGCTATAGATAATTCAGGATTTTTCATTATACACTCCTTCGAAGCCTCTTTTTTATTTAAGGGTGTATTTAAGTTTTTCATTCGCTTTTAAACCAGTAAAGTTCTTCTTTTCACATTTAATCCTTTTTTTCAGTTTACTTGGAAAAATATCGTATAGGCAAATAGTTAACGTTTCTGAATTAAAGATTTAAAATTATACTCAAAAATCTCAAGTGTTTTTGTATCATAAAGGCAAAAAACAACTTTATCTAATTTTGTTGGACCTTCAAGATATCCAATTGTTGTTGAAAGCATTATCAGTGCACAGCGGCTTTTTGGAAAACCAAAAATTCCTGTACTTATCGCAGGAAAAGTTATGCTTCTTAAATGATTCTTATCAGCTAACTTTAACGAGTTCAACGTAGCATCTTTTAATTTTTCGTCTTGATGCTCTACACCGTAAATTGGACCTACAGCATGAATCACAGATTTGGCAGGTAGATTCCCACCTGTAGTTATAACTGCAGCGCCTACATTGATAGATCCTATTTTGTTGCATTCTTGCTGAATTGTTGGTCCACCTCGCCTTTTTATGGCTCCAGCAACTCCGCCACCCATTTGTAATGCTGAATTCGCAGCATTGACTATAGCGTCTGTAGTCTGTTCTGTTATATCGCCTTGAATCAACTCTAAAATAGTATTGTTGATTTTAGTCTTCATACTGTCTTATCTAAAACTGAAGTTATAGATAATTATTTTTAATTCTAAAATCAGCTAAAAAATTCTATATTCGATAATTTCGAATATAGAAAGAGTGTTTTTGAAAAAAATATTTCAGTTATTTTACAGCTTCTACTTTTTTCACTTCGGGAACATGCTTTTTAAGGAAGTTTTCTACACCCCATTGAAGAGTCATAGCAGACATTGGACATCCGCTGCATGAGCCTTGTAGTTTCACTTTAACTACTCCATCATCAAATCCAACATATTCAATATCTCCTCCATCAGCCTGTAGTTGTGGTCTTACTTCTTCTAGAGCTTTTTTTACTCGAGTTTCTAAAGTTTCACTCATTAGATTCACCCTTAAACAGTAGTTTTATTTGCGATTTACAATAATAAAGGTGATAAAAAAGCTTTTGATTTTTTATTTCCAAATAAAATCCCAAGTTTTGATAAAATAAAATTAAGGCACAGAATTATCTTTTAAAAATAACTATTTTTAAGAAAAACATTTTTACTTAATACTTCGTGCAATTTGTTTTAGGTTTGTAATTTAATGCGGTTCGGATTTCATATTTCAATTCAGGGTTCTATTGATTTATCAGTTGATAGAGCAGAAGAATTAGGATGCAATACATTCCAGATTTTTACTCGAAGTCCTAGACAATGGAATTCATCAAAAATTGTTCCAGAAACGGCTAGAGTCTTTAGAGAAAAAATGAAGAATCGTGATATTAAACCAGTTTTTGCTCATATGCCTTATCTTCCAAATTTAGCTTCTCCAAGAAATGAAATTTATGCAAAGTCAATAAAAACGCTCAGTTTAGAGCTAGAGAGATGTAGGTTACTTAATATTCCTTATTTAGTAACTCATCTGGGCAGTCATCTTGGTGTAGGCAAACAAGAAGGTTTTTCCAGGTTAATTAGGGGTATTGACGAAGCATTATCCACAAGTGAGAAACAAGTTACTCTTCTGCTGGAAAATACAGCTGGAACGAAAAATAGTATGGGAAGCACCTTTGAGGATCTCAATCACATAATTGAATCATTGGAACATTCTGAAATGGTAGGAATATGCTTTGATACTAGTCATGCATTTGCTGCAGGTTATGACCTTAGAAGTGAAGAAAATATTGAAGATGTAATCGAGAAGATTGACAAATTAATTGGGTTTGAACGACTTAAGATTGTTCACTTAAATGATTCTAGAGGAGAATTAAATTCCCATATAGATCGGCATGAACATATTGGTTTAGGAAATATTGGAGAAGAAGGATTCAGAAATTTATTTGCAAGCAAATTTAACAAAATTCCAATGATTATGGAAACCCCGAAAGATTCCAGACGTGATGATATTGGGAACATGAAAAAAGTGAAAGAGTTAGCGATTGGATTGTAAAAAAACATTGATTTAATTACGTTCTTCTATCGGAATAAACTTTCTTCCATATTCACCAACGTACTCTGAAGTTGGACGAATAAGAACTGCATCAGTATATTGCTCTAAAGTATGGGCAACCCATCCGCTCACTCTACTTGCAGCGAAAAATGCAGTGAAGAAATCTCTGGGAATTCCAAGCGCATGCATCACAAGTGCTGCATAAAAATCAACGTTAGGGAATATCCCTTTTTTTGCATGAACTGTTTCTTCGATTTTTTTACATTTATTGTATATTTCCCAAGTATCTTTTTGGTAACAAATACTTTCAGCTAATTCTCTAAGATGTTTTGATCTAGGATCTTCAGCTTTATATACTCGGTGACCAAAACCCATGATCTTCTTTTTATCATCCAGCATGCTTTGTATATATTGCTCTACTTCATCTAAGCTGTTAATTTCATAAAGCATTTTCATTACTCTTTCGCTGGCTCCCCCATGAAAAAATCCTTTAAGTGTGCCTACTGCAGAAGTAATTGCAGAATACAAGTCAGATCCAGTTCCGGCAGTTACTCGAGCAGCGAAGGTGGAGGCGTTAAGTCCATGGTCAGCATGAAGTATCATATACCTTTCCATCGCATTTTTTTCCTGTGTATCTGCAGTTTTTCCTCTAAACATGTACAGAAAGTTTTCTGCAAAACTAAATTCTCTTAATGGAGCAACAGCATTTTCTTCTAAACGATTTCTATGAAGAAATGATATTACTGTAGGAACTTTAGCGATTATTCGAATCGCCCTTTTTTTATTTGCAGCGTCAGATGTTTCATCTGGTTCAGGATCAAATTCTCCAAGATGCGAAATTTCAGTTCTTAAGATCTCCATCGGATGACTGCCTTTTGAAGAATTTCTTATTCGTTCAACAACTTCCTTGGGAAGTCTCATCGAAGAATAGAGCTCTGATTTAAGATCTGTTAATTCATTTTTAGTAGGTAATTTATTGTTCAATAGAAGGTAAATAACTTCTTCATAGGTTGAGTTGTTCACTAAAACATCAATATTGTAACCAGAATAGTAAAGAGATCCTAAAGGATCAACAAAGCTTATTCGAGTTCTAGCAGCAGCAACACCCCTGAGACCTCTAACCACAGCTCTTTCTTGTTCATTTGCAGTCATTATCAATCAGCTAAAATATGATTCTTTTTAGAAATTTCATTTACATCTAGATTAGGTTTTCTATATTTTAGAAAAAGTTCATTAGAATTAAGAAGGCTGTAGGTTCCCCAATTAAATTTATTAATATCTTAAAAAGCAAAAAGTTATAGCAACATCTAATTAACCAATAAAAGAGGCTAAATATTTGCACGTTAGAACAGTCGCAGCCATAATTGTATGGATTGTAGTAATCTTACTTTTACTAAATAGAGCATTAAGACTAGACTGGATAACTCCATTCTCAATTGGATTAACTATAGTTGCAGTAATAATTTATTTTAGTCCCAGATTTAGAAAGAAAAAAACTCCAAAAGAAGCTTCATAAATTTAAAGGCTAGAGAAGATATAGGGTTAAAATATTTACTGAGGAACTAAACTAATTTCAAAAAGTTTTGACCAATTTTTTCCAGTAACAAAAAGTCTATTTTCTTTTGAATCA
>JARRMB010000020.1:0-12439 GCA_037386325.1 Candidatus Bathyarchaeota archaeon | reverse complement strand
CATTAAAAAGTAAGCATAAGCTGTAGACGTTTTATTCAAAAACAGAACAGTATTTGCGTTGATAATTAATAACCCATTACCTTCTGTTTCAACACGGAGTTGAAGAGCTAAACCACTAAAGTCACCTTCACCTCTGTAGGTGTATCTGCCTTGAGGAATTTTTGATCTCGAAAAAATTTTTTTAATAAAACTCATAATTCTGTTTCTCCTTTATCCTACTCCCCCACCCGCACATGCACAGGCACATGAAACACATGCGCACGCACAAGCACAAGTTGCACAAGCACATACGCATTTGGCTTTTTGTTGCACTGGTTGATTAGATGTTTTTTGTTTAGGACCTGCAGGAATTATAGAATTAGCAAACTTTTCTAAATTAACAACAAAATTATTGGCACTTTTTTCAATGGCAGTAGCTATGTTATTGGCAAAATCTGCACCTGGAATTGTAGGAGGTTTTTGCCCCTGAGCTGGAACTTTGATATTAGGTTTGTAAGTTGGATTTGGGAAATAATATCTATAAGAATACCAATACCAGAACCAAAGTGGATCAGGCTCAAAAACTCTATTGTTGAAAACAGTCTTGGTTCGATCCGAAGCTTTAGGATCTAAAAATATCCAAAGTAATTGTTCATCATAAGCTTTCGAAGTTAATTCTGAAGTTCCGGCAGCTTCAACTTGTCCCCACGCCTTGTCTACAATTTTTCGATAATAATCTACAGTATCACCTCTACAATAACCCTTTAATTTTTCTTCAACTGTAGATTGGATAAACATTATAGCCGAAGCTAGCTTCTTCTCATCTAGTGTTCCATCATCATTAATGGCATTAAGGAAATCAATTTCATAATACCTTAAAGGATTCTCTGTTGTTCCCGTTTTACTTAAAAATGGTTCAAGGATCTTAAATGTTAGAGACGGAGAAGTTTTCTCAACCCACACTGCTCTCTTTTTAAGTACACTAAATAGAATTTCAGTGACAATTTGAGGAGGTTTCAAATCTAAAAGGTAAGAAGCTTCTATAGCAGTTAATCCTCTAACTATCCCGAGACATTCAATACCTACTGTAGGTTTTTTGTATGGTTGTTTACGAAAAGCTAGAAAAAGAATTACAACACCGATGAAACCAATAATCAATAATGGCCAAAGGTTTTCCAAGAAACTAAATAAACCATTAGAATTTTGAGAAAATGATGTCCATCCCTCTTGCTTTGGATAAGAAACTCCAACCGAAAATTTCTCACCTGGAGACAGATTTTGTTTTTCCCAATAAACAGCTAATCTATTATCTTCCGATTGCAAGTTGCTCCAAAGGATTTCTCCTGTTTTTATTTCACTCTCTAAAACTCCAGGAGGAACGACAATAAGTACCCGAGCATTTAAGATACTTGCTTCTGAAAACCAAGACAAAATAAACTGCATACCATCATTTCCTTGATTTGTTTCATCCACATAGATCATATGGGCAACATTTGTTATCAAAGTAAACCAAATGGTTTGACCAGCTTGTAAAGGAGAATCAAAATTGACACGAACTTTGTAGTCACTTCCAGAGCTGATATCTTGTGTAGTTAAACTATTTCCAAATTGATCGGCAGCAGAACCGATTGTAAAATCACCTTTAGGTTGACCAATACTCACCCAATTTATTTCCTGACCCGAATCAAGAGTTAAACTTACATTATAAAAAAGATCTATCGATCCATCCTGATTTATCCATATTTTAGCCCATTCTTGGCCGAAATGGTATTGCCTTTGAGCAAACGCTCCTGGAATAAATGAAAAACTGATTAAACCGATAAGTAACAAGACCAAAATAGGAAATTTTTTTACCATTTTGGCTCCTCAGTTACCTCAAAAGTGTGTCCACAATAATCACAAGTAACATATGGGACACCAGAAACAATCCTTATCTTATCTGTATTTATAGATGCAGAACAATTTGGACATTTTAACGATACAGCTTTCATCTGACCAGAAAATTCCAATTTTTGAATAGTTACTTTGGGTTTTCTTGTAATGTAATAAATTATTCCAAAACCAACGACAAAAAATATGCCCGAAACAATTAATCTGGAGGCATTATATGCTGAAGCAAAAGCGAAAATAATTCCTAAAAAGAAAAGAACTGCGACTACAATCGAGCCTAAAATCATCTTTAAGTTCATAGATACATCTGACTCATATTAAATATAAAAAAATATGCTGTGATTTAGTTCAAAATTGGCAAAAAAATCCAAGAATAAACAGCTTTAGAACCGTTTTACCTATTCTTTTGATCTAAATCATTTGCTATTTCGTTAAGTTTTTCTGTTGCCTGTTCGATTACTTCTTTAGCTTGTGTCACAGCATCTTCTGTATATTTCTCGCGTAAATTGTCCATAAGTTTCCATGATGCTTTCATGAATTTCTTTCCTTCTTCCAGAAGTTCATTTGCTTTTTCAGGATAGGAATCGAACCAATGGGACATAAAGAAAGGAGGCTTAAAACCTCCAAATCTTTTACGAATCTCGTTTCTTCTCTTAATGTGGTCTTGTAGAAACTCTTTTCCCTCATTAGTTAAAGTATAACGTTTCATACCTGGTTCTTGATCAAGTGAAATTTCTGTATAACCTTTGTCTTGAAGCCATGATAATAATGGATAAATTGATCCCGGACTAGGTTTCCATTGTCCATCTGTTTCTTTTTCTATTTCGTTCATAATTTCTGATCCTGACAAAGATTTTTCATTTAGCAATTTTAACACTTTATATTTTAAGAAACCTTTTGGAACGGCAGCCATATGTCTCATCCAATGATTAAAATGATGTCTATGCAGTTTTTTCATCTCCATCTAGTAAATCGATATTGATATCATATTTGATAATTACGTTGATATCAATGTTGATATATAACTTTATCTAAATTGTTCGAAAACAAATTTGACTGTTTCAATAAAACTCTTTTATGTAATGATTATCATTAAACTTAGCTCTAAAAAATCAAGTGACTTCTATGGTATTCAAAGAAGACAGTAACTTAATTAAAGAACAATGCAGCGATGATTGTTTTCTTTACCCAATGTATAATAAAAATTGTATATCAAATATACCTGGAACTATACTTCACTTATTTGATATTCCGGCAGAAAGAAAGCTTCCATTTGATCTCTCTATGAAAACTCCTGATGTAAACAAAGTTGTACTTTTTGTTTTAGATGGATTTGGCTATAATCAATTTTTGCATTACTATAAGCAAACTCAGTTTTTAGCTAATCTTGTCGAAAACGCCGATGTGTATCCATTAACCAGTGTTTTCCCTTCCCAAACTACTAATGCACTGACCACTTTGAATACTGGATTAACTCCCCAAGAGCATGGACTTTTTGAGTATTATCTTTACTTCAAAGAAGTTGATCGAATAATTAGCACTTTAAGTTTTGATCCATTAGGATCCAAACGACGAAATGAACTTATAGACAAAGGCTTTGATCCTAATGTTTTGTTTAATGGAAATACTATCCAGAAAAAATTAAGAAAATCAGGGGTAAGAACTTATGTTCATATTTATTCTGGGTACGCCTATAGTAACTATTGCAGACTACTTTTTGATGAAAACAATATTGTACCTAGTTTGAAGTCATCAGATTTAATTGTCAATCTAAAGAAAACTTTGGAGAAAGAGAGTGGTCCTGCTTACTTTTTTGTGCATTTAAGTAACTTGGACACTATATCTCATGAATATGGTCCAAAAAGCTATGAATTTTCTGCAGAATTATCTGCAATATCTTATTTGTTACAAAAAGAGTTAATATCAAAAATTGATAAGAAAACCGCACAAGAGACGATGATTTTATTCACATCAGATCATGGTGAAGTGGACATAAACCCCCAAAGTACAATGTATCTTAATGAATTTCCAGGTTTTATTAACACTCTTAGGAAGGCAAAAAACGGAAAAAGAATTTTTCCTACAGGAAGTGCCCGAGATATCTTTCTTCACTTAGATGAAGAAAAACTAAATGATACAATGAATCTGCTTAAACAAAAAATTGGGACCAAAGCTAGGGTTCTTAAAACTAAAGAAGCAATAAAGACTGGATTATTCGGTATAGGAGATGCAACTAAAGAATTTCTTGAAAGAGTTGGTAATTGTCTTATTCTCCCCTATGGAAAAGAAACAATCTGGTATGAACATTTCAAAGGCAGACGTCTTAATCTTCTTGGTCATCATGGAGGATTAAATAAAGAAGAAATGCTAGTACCTTTAGCAATTAATAGACTTAGCAATTTAAAATAAAGAGAAATAGTTACTAATAGGATAAGATTAAAGCTTGGATTATAGTAATTTATAGAAGTTTTCGAGAGCGATTTGATTATGACGATGGAAATTATGCTCGATTTTGTAATTCGTATCGGCTTAGTGATAGCTTCAGGTTTCATTTTTACTATTATATTATTAACTTATTTACGAATGAAAAATCGAAAAATGTTACTAATGTCTATAGGCTTTGGAATCTTTTTTGTTAATGCTTTGATTCATATTCCAGAATTGTTTTTTGAACAGTATAAAATAATGTTAACTAAAAACATGTATCTTCTAATCTATTTAGTTGGCTCAATTTTTATCGCTACGGGCATACTAAAGGATTAAAGCTTAATGTTTAAAGAAGAAATTCTTGAAAATGAACGCAGAGGTGAAATATATGAGTTTATTAAGAAAAATCCTGGTCTTCACCTTAGAGAATTACAACGGCGTCTGAATTTACCCTTGACTTCCTTGGAATATCATATTGATTATATGGTTAGAAAGAATGTTCTATTGAAAGAAAGTAGTAAACATTATTCAAGATACTATGTCAGACATCTAGATAACGAAGACAAAAGAATTTTAAAATCATTAAGACAAAAAAGATTAAGAGAAATTGTTATCCTTCTATTACAAAAAGAGAAAGTTAAATACTCTTTTTTACTTGAATCGCTTGATATCCCACCATCTACTCTTTCTTTTTACCTAAAATATTTGACAAAAAATAATATAGTCGGCAAAAATAAAATTGGTTATGAAAATATTTATTATATAAGCGAAAGAGAACGAGTTGCTAAAGTTCTTATGACATACAAGAGTAGCTTTATAGATAAACTGATTGATAAAACTCTAAATACTTGGTTAGAAACTCAATTTCTAAAGAAACTAAAAGAATAAAGAAGAAAAAAATTCTATCTATTTCAAAGTTTGTACTAATCCATTCTAATTATTGTCCGACGGGATTTTTATTCTATTTTTTAAGATTTTTTATTGGTAATAAATTGTGAAAAATATTTTAAACTATTATCTGTTTTTTCGCATCCTGTCCAGAAAAAGTTGGAGATGTTACTATAACAGGAAATAAAACTGTTGATTATACGTTTTCAGTATTTCCATGTAAATCAATATGGTTCAAAAATATAACTAAATAAACTGCCATTCCTTTTTATTATTTAATGACTTTGAGGTCCAAGTGTTGAAAAATAATTATGTTCAAAGATTTTTTAGATTTTCTAATATGAATATTTTAATAAAATGTTTTGTAGTCAGTATGATTTTCATTTTCTTTTTTTCTTCAATTGTAGCAATATTCGCTACCAACTCAACTGATCATTCTACCCTTGAAAGTGTTGAAATAACAGAGTATGAAGGCCAAGATCTTTCATCCATACATAATTTTAGAGAAAATTCGATTAGTGGACCGCAACATATTAGCATCGAAAATTATAGCTTAACCGTTAATGGTCTAGTAAATAATGATCTAATATTGACTTATGATGAAGTTATTAATAATTATCCAAATTACAAAAAAGTAGTCACCCTCAATTGTGTAGAAGGATGGAGTGCGAAGATTCTTTGGGAAGGAATAATGCTAAAAGACCTTCTAGCTGATGCCGTAGTTAATCCAGAAGCTACAACAATAATTTTTTATGCCTATGATGGCTATTCCACATCTTTTCCATTAAATTACATCATTGACAACAACATTTTGATGGCTTACAAAATGAATAACATAACAATTATTCCAGAAAGGGGTTTTCCTTTTGTCCTTGTGGCAGAAAGTAAATGGGGATACAAGTGGATAAAATGGATAACTACCATTAACCTTTCATCAGACCAAGACTACAGGGGATTCTGGGAAAGATATGGGTACTCAAATGACGGAGATCTAAGTAAAAGTTATTTTGAAAATAATTTTGATCCAGGAATTCCAGAATTTCCCTCATGGACCCCATTGATAATAATATCATTTTTTGTTCTAATAGTGATAATAATTTTCAGACGGAACTTGATCAAAAAACAAAAAACAAATAAAATCTGAAAAAATAAAATCTTATTACTGTTTCTAAAACGAAATGGGGTTTACTGAGGTTTCTAGGGGTATATTAGGAATGAAAAAATGAAGAGCAAGCAATCTACTTTTCATCAATTTCATTATTATCGAATTGAACCTTTTCAGCCCCCATTTCATTTCTATTTTGTTGCTGAGTCAATAATCATTTAGGCACTAAAATAATTGACAACAAACCGATTATAGAGAAATTCTTCAAGTCTTTCCCCCGTTATTTAATTTTGGTTTTCTCCAGATATCTTGCTTAAAGCAATCTGACTCATTTAATTATTACACATTTTTTAGTTAAAAGTTTTTCTAAACGATTAAATCTCGAAAAATCATTAAAAAAATTGTTTAGAAAAAGTGATTTTTTCCAAAAAATTTTGGTCCAATTTTAAAAAGAAAAGTAGAGTTTTTTCTGATATGCGCGCAAAGTAATTTGTTGTTAAAAAAAGGAAATCAACTCCAATCTTGCAATAGTTTCAATAAAAATTCAACATATTGTAGTTATGTTTAACGTGGATACAGATCTGAATTTTAAATGAGTAATTTTCTTAAGGTACAAACTTGTACGTTGGATTAATGCAAACCTCAGAGAATTTCAGTGATATGCTCAAAAAAAGAGGGTATTCTACAAAAGCAATTGAAAAAATGTGGAAATGGTATGATCATTCAGAGAAAAAAGGGGTAGCAAGCTTCTAAACCTGATTAAAATTGGATTTTATAGATTACAAAAGCTATTTTATTTACCTAGTTATGAGCGTTTATAGCATTACTAAAATATCTGAACACCCGAAACCATTCTTCTCAGGTAGAAGAAAAAACATCCGGAATTCAATTTCTTTCTTCTTCACATCGATTAAATCTAACAATATTACAATTTATTACATAAACGCAGAATGCGAACATTGTATAATGTAACAATAAACTATGTAAAAACTCCTAAAATTGAAATGTACGCGTATTTGGTAACGTCAAAATTGTATCATCATAATTCCATTGATAATCTGTTATTCAGTTATGACCTTCAAGAAAAATCAAATTTATACTCAATATTTTGGATTAATAAAACATTACTTCGGCAAAGACATCAAATCTAAATATTAGACAGGTGTTTCTTTGTATTGCCAAATCCTTTAATCGAAGTTTCGGGACTAACAAAAAATTTTGGTTCAGTTTATGCTTTAAAAGGATTAACTTTTAACATTTTACCTGGAGAAATCTATGGATTATTAGGTCCAAACGGATCCGGTAAAACAACAACAATTAAATCCATCATTGGATTGATTGAACCAAACTCTGGATATATAAAAGTTGAAAATTTTAATCCAATAAGAAACTCTATAGAAGTAAAATCAAAAATAGGGTATGTGGCAGAAAAACCAATATTGTATGATTCCCTCTCTCCTCGTGACTTTCTTGAATTTGTTGCATCTATAAGAAAAATTGACCAAAATTCAATTAACAGTATAATAAATCAATTAGCGGATGTATTTGATGTAGGAAAATATTTTGACTCACCTATTGCGACTTTATCAACAGGAATGAAACAGAAAATAGCCATAATTGCCTCTCTTATTCATCAACCTAAAATTCTGTTATTGGATGAACCACTTAGCGGTTTGGACGCAAAAACAAATCGAATTATGAAAGATTTACTTTCTTTACATACCCAAAATGGGCGAGCTATACTCTTTTCAACACATATAATGGAAGTTGCGGAGAATATCTGTACAAGAATTGGAATAATCTACAAAGGTCAAATAATTGCTGAAGGAACTCTTGATGAATTAAAAACCCAAACTGGAAATAAATCTAAAACTTTAGAAGAAGTTTTCTTAAAATTAACCAATGAAGAAAACGAGATCGCCAATAAAACAAGGTTATTGGGAGAGGCGTTTTTCCATAATGAAGCTTCTTGATGCATGGCGACTCAGCAAATTCCCATACAAGGAAGTCGTTTATCGCTCAATAGCAGAAGAAAAAGGTCGGATGTGGTGGGGGAGTTTTGGTAGAGGGCGTTCAGGAACGGATCAGGAGAATGATCTTGACCTCACAAAAAAAGCTTTAAGAATTGCAAAGTGGGACAAATTTCTGGTTGCAATTTTCAACATATTAGCAGCTGTTTTTCCTTTTACAGCCCACCTTTTTGGATCTCCAATTATGGGTTTGACAAGTGCAGTATCATTGAGTTTAGCTGTAACCTTTGGTTTTACCGTTTTATATGCAATTCAAACTTTATCATCTTTCATTAGTAATGATTCTTCACGAGTTTTGGCAACTTTACCTATTGATCAGAAAAATTTTTCTTTGATTACTTTATTCTCTTTTGTGAGATCAGTAGATTATCTAGTATTCGGATCAGTAATTAGTCAAGTTATTTTAGTGGCGTTTTATACTGCATCTCCCATTGCGGTTCTTATCATGTTTTCTGTTTCAATTATAAATGAAGTTCTAGCTGTCGCCATGGCTCTTTGGTTTTCTAGAATATTTTCTAAGAATTCGTCTAGAGGTGATCGATCTAAAACCAGTTCAATTTTGCGATTGGTTTTCATTCTAATGTGGGGATCATTATTAATAGGTGTTAGTTTTTTAATAACATTGCCTTATTATATTGTACCTTCTCTAGAAGTCTTAATTAATTCCAGTCAGTTAACTGGCGTTTTATTAAACCTATTACTTCCTTTTTCTGCTGGAATAACAATAACAAACATTGGTCAGCAGATTGGTTCATTTTCTTCAGCTTTAGTAGCTGGGCTATCTCTTATTGGATATTTAATTCTCGCAGGTTTTGCTGGAAGGTGGATGATCAAAACTGTGAACCAAATGTCCATTGGAGAAGTTATTAATTTGTCAAGATCAAAAACAAATGATTTTTCAGTTAAAATTCATTCACCTACATTGGGTTTTGTCGTAAAGGATTTTAAGATTACATCAAGAAATCCGGCTACAGCTTTCTTTTTTGCGCTTCCAGTTTTAGAAACTATTATTATCCTATTTTTGTCAGCGAACTTAAATGTTCTACGCGCTTCTACTTTACTTGTTTCAACTTTTATGGGGGGTCTTTTTGTTCTGCTGGTTCCTCTGGCATTATTAAATTCTGAAGGAACTGGACTTGAATACACTAAAACATTGCCTTTGGATATTAATAGACTAATAATTTCTAAAACAATGATATCCGCGATAACTTATCTTCCAGTACCGATAATCTTGTTTGTATTGACATTTCTAAAACCTCTTACATCTCCATTTAACTTATTTATTCCAGCTTTTGCTTTGTTAGCGATTATTTCAGCAAGTATTTTTGAAATTCAACTTTTTTTAAATTCTGTAACTAAAGGAAGAATATCTGCTTTAATCAATGATTTTAAAAAATTGATAATTGGAATTATCACCCTGCTTCTTCCAATCGGTCTTTATTCAATAATGTATCTAATTTCATTTAACCATATTATTGCAATTTCAAGCTTTATTGGAGCAACTGTTGCGGAATTATCTGTTGCCTTATTTTTGCTGAAACAAAATAAGAACCAGATTATACATATCGAAAAAATTTAAATCCATAATTTAGGAAAACAAATTTTGCAAATATACTTGGATCTATGTTTATTTCGATTGCTCCAAGCTTCCACGTCAACAATTTCATTTTCACAAATTGTACATTTATGACCATTTACTGGCTTTCGACCAGACTTCCTAATTCGTATTAATTTCCAAGGCATTTCAAAACCATCCTGTAGACCTATTTTGATTAAAAACGCTCATTTTTTTCCAGTTGTTTTCCAGATTATTATTTTTAATCTCAAGTGATTCGATACATTTTTTTGATTCTTCATGAAGAAAAGGAGAAAAGGGATTAGGTATCTTGGGCATTTTCATATCTTTAGATTCCAAACCTAAAACATCTATTGCGTATTCTTTAAAAAGTGTGTTCATGCTTTCTGCAATTTGGTTTTGTTTAAGTAAAGCTCTATCAAGGATTAATTTTCCCGATTCAGTAATTTTATATATTTTTCGTTTTCTTTTTTGAGGGCTCCATTCTCCTTGAATATACCCAGCTTTTTCAAGGCTCTGTAGAATTGGATATACGCCACCAGCTGTGGGTTTCCAGAAACCTTCTGTTCGTTCTCTAACTTCTTTCATCATTTCGTATCCATGACATGGTTTTTTGCTTAATAGAATTAAGAAGGCTATTCTCATGTAGCCTTTTTGTGATTCCTTAATCCATTGTGTAGCTGTTTTATCTTCTTGCTTGGAATACATTTTCTCATTTTTTTAGATATAAAAGTAATATTTATATTTTGGTGTAATATATTGCAACAAAATATATTTGTAGGTGAATTTGTTGGAAAGCGAATTAATGATTGAAGTAAAGAATCTAACAAAAAGGTTCAATGGATTCACAGCAGTAGATCACATTACTTTTAATGTTAAAAAAAGCGAGATTTTCGGTTTACTGGGACCTAATGGAGCAGGAAAGACAACAACTATTCGTATGCTTTCCACATTAACTCGACCTACTGAAGGGTCAGCGAAAATTGGTGGTTACGATATTGTTAAGCAAGACAACAAAGTAAGACAGTTGATTGGTTTAGTTTCTGAAAAAATGATAATGTACGATCGGCTGACAGCTAAAGAGAATCTTTCATTTTTTGGAAAGCTCTACAATATCCCTAAGACCATTCTCAATCAAAGAATAGATGAACTTTTGGATCTAGTTCAGCTTACTCAATGGAAGGATTCAAAGGTTGGTACTTTTTCGACTGGAATGAAACAAAGGATAAATGTGGTTAGGGCTTTGCTCAATTTACCGCAAGTCCTTTTTTTAGATGAGCCTACATTAGGTTTGGATCCTCAATCTACTGTTGAAGTAAGAGAATTCATAAAGAAAATCAATCAAGAGAACAAAACTACGATAATACTTACTACTCATATGATGAATGAAGCTGATATCCTTTGTGATCGAATAGGAATAATTGATCATGGAAAAATTGCTTCTCTTGATACACCGACTAATTTGAAAAAGAGTATTTCCGGCATAGATACTACAATACTAACCTTGGAAATAGCTAACTTAACTCCAAATCTTATTTCAACTTTGCGCGATCTTGAAAGTGTTGAAACTATTTCCCAAGAAAATACTAATCATCTTAAGATCCATGCTCATGGAGAAGGTGCCTTTGATACTATTATCGATACAATTCGAACAAAAAACGGGAACATAATATCAATTATTACTGGTCGTGCAATGCGGGATAAAGCAGATAAAAAGATTCCTTTACCCAATCATGGACGATTTAGAAGCCAAAGGAGAGTAAGGTGAGTAAATTGGGTGCAAAAAATATGATTTCTCATAGTGTCAGAATTGCTTGGAAAGACTTAATGGAGTTATTCAGAAACCGTATGGGTCTATTTCTGCTTATACTTATGCCAATTTTTATGATGGCTATGGTAGGTTTCATTTATCCTTCTGAAACTTCTCTAAATAATATACCAATTGCTTTGGCTAATGAGGACAATGGATTCGAAGGCTACAATTTAAGTTCAACTTTTATTTTGACACTTAATGTCATCAATGAAAATGCTAACATGATTACATTAATTGATGCCTCAAATATTGATGATATTCGAGAAATGATTCAAACTGGAGATGTTGAAGGAGGTATAATTATCTCTGATAACTTTTCACAAAATATAATTAACGGGCAACAAGGAACAATTTCAATAGTGACTGATCAATCTAATCCCCAAGTATAAGCAATGATTCAATCTGTAATGAGCCAAGTTTTTGAGCAAATGGGTACAGCATTAGCACAACAAAATGTTGCTGAACAACTAGGAATTGACCTAAATAATGCTTTAGCGGTTGTAAAGCCTTATAATATCCAGGTTAAAGGGTCAATTGAGGGTGAATTTAGTTATTTTGATTTTATTGCTCCAGGTATAATGGCCATGACTGTCATGATGAGTGTTATGACTGGATTACCTGCTGCTATTTCGCAAGAAAGAGAAGTTGGTACTTTGGATATAACGCGCAGTGATCTTGATGGGGGCAACGTCGAAGTCCTCGACAACTTCGCCCGCAATGCGGATGGCATT
>JARRMB010000019.1:0-12429 GCA_037386325.1 Candidatus Bathyarchaeota archaeon | reverse complement strand
GAAAACTTTGCACAGGTTAGACGCTAAAAAACTTGCGTTGGCAAGTATTCTAGGAGCTTTAGCTGCAGCATCAGAAGTAGTAAGAGGACCACCTTTTGACATTCCTTTCCCCCTTCTACCAGGAGTAATTTCATGGGATTTAACAGGAATACCAATGATGATCAGTCTGCTTTTTAATGGTCTTATTGGAGGAATGTACACATCAATTATTGGTTGTTCGATTATCTTTCTAAGAGGTAATGTTCCAGGTGGAATATTCAAACTTGTTGCTGAATTAGCAACAATTCTGGTGTTTGCTCTAATCCGTCGAAGTATAATCATTAAAACAGTTTCTGCAGTTATTTCTAGGGTTCTTATAATGACTGGAATGAATTATTACCTACTTCCAATATTCTATTCTAATTTCTATCAATCCGAAACTGCAGTAGTTGCAATTTTGCTTCCATTGGCATTATTTAATGTCACACAAGCTTTGCTAAATATTATTCCAGCATATGCAATTTATTGGAGATTAAATTATCAATGGAAGTCCTTGTTGAATCCAAAGACAAATACTTGACTTGAATTGTAGATATTTTAAAAATGGTGGACCGGGCGGGATTTGAACCCGCGGCTTCCGCCTTTTTCTGTTTAGAGACATGCGAAGGCGGCGTTCATGCCAGGCTGAACTACCGGCCCATTATTCTATCGTTTCAAGCAGTAAGTATATTTAAGTTTGCTTAGGTTAGGAGTTATGTCTAAAATAGAATAGGAATTGAGTTTAATGTCTCGACCAGATTGGGATAGATATTTTCTAGATTTATGTGAAGCCGTTTCTAAGCGTGCAACTTGCGATCGCGGGAAAGCAGGATGTGTAATTGTAAAAGATAAACGAATAATGACAACAGGTTATGTTGGTTCACCTGCAGGTTTGCCACATTGTGATGAGTCAGGACATGATATGCGAAGGGTTTTAAACGAAAACGGAACAGTTTCTCAACATTGTGTACGAACATTACATGCTGAACAGAATGCTATTATTCAAGCTGCAAAATTTGGGATACCAATTAAGGATTCAACACTTTACTGTAAGATGACTCCGTGCAGAAGGTGTGCAATGATTATAATAACTTCTGGAATTAAACGGGTAGTCTGTGAGAAACATTATCATGCAGATAAAGACACAATAGAGATGTTCAAACAAGCAAATATCGAATTGGCAGTAATGAATAATAAGATCGAAGAATATGATAGGCAATAAATAGCAAATTTTTTAAATTCAGAAATTCGTTTAATGAGAAGGAAACATAATGAACGACCCCATAAAATTTTTCGAAAGACAACTAAAGTCAATGAGTTTAGTTGAACTTCAAGATTATAAGAAACGTCTAGATGAAAGTATAACTGATAAAATTCTGAAAACTGTACCCAACGAGAAAATTGCCCCTCTCATATTATATCGAGGAATATTGGAACACGAAATTAATACAAGAATCTAAAAAAGATCAATAAATTACTTTTTCCAGTCTATCTGTGACAATGGCATTTTTTATTTCGCGAGCTATTCGTCTGCCCATATACATTCCTTCGCCATATTTGAGATATGCATAAGGAGAAGTTCCAATTCCAACATTGCTTCCAGCAACTATTCTAGCCGAGATCTCGAATGTAATTATTTTCATATTATCTGTGATTACAGTTTCTAAACAGAAAGGACCTATAATTCCAGGAGGGGCGATTTCGTTAGACATTTTTACTACTTTTTCGCCCATTCTGAACAATTCCGGTAAAAGAGATTCTCTAGCGACTATTGGAAAATTACCAACGACGGTGTATGTGGGATTAACATTAATTTCAAGTTGTTCATTTGACGGTATTTTACCTATGCTATCTACTGTCGATTCATAACGTCTATCCATTCCAAGAAGTTCAACTTCCTTATTTTTACTTAAATGACCCCTTTTTATCATTTCTTCTGCTTTTCTTTCAAATGTCTTTGGAGATTCAACAAGAAAATATCCTTTTCCACCCATTGCACCTGGAAATTTAGCGATAGCTAATCCATGAATATCTTCTGGATCCACAAATGTTCTAGGTAAATTCAAACCTGCCTTATGTAACCACTCTCTTTGTTTCTCTCGATCTGTTTCCCAATCAAGCAATTCTCTGTTACCAAATAGGGGTACTTCTAATTTATCGATCATTTTGTCTGTTCCGACATATGCATTAAAGGAACCATGTGGAACTAGAATTGTGTTGGTTTGTCTTAATTCATCCTGAACATTCTCATCTAATAATTCATCATAGTTTTTCACTGTAATAATTTGGTCTGCTAATGGAAATCGCCTGTAAACTATTTCACTTTCCTTTTTACAGATACAAACTGTTTTGAATCCTTCTTCTTTTGCTCCTTTGAAGATATTCAAAGCAGAATGAGAACCGATTGTACCAATTGTAACATTCTTTGGATCATACTTACCCAAAATATTGGTTATCTCAGACTTAGATATCAAGTAACTATCAACTCGACTTTATTTTCAGCAATAGCTTTTTTGATTTCCATTGCTACTCTTCGTCCTGGACCAACTGCTTGTCCATACTTGTATTTCATGTAAGGTGAAGTAGGTTCAACGCAAGGACAACCAGGAATTCTAGGGCTGACATCAAAAATATAGAATTCTAGATTTTTATTCATAGCTCCCTGAAGGGCGAATAAACCAATTATCCCTGGAGGATATTCCTTTTTGCATGTTTTAACAAATTTTTCTCCAGCATCAAATATCTTTTCTATCTGGGATTCTCGCATTGTTGCCCCCATATGACCAATTTCAACATTTTGTGTAGGTAATTGTGCTTCTAATTGCTCGTCAGCTGGGAGATCTAGGACGCCATCCAAATTTGTTTGTATTCTTCTATCGAATCCTAGCAAATCTATTTCGTCGGTTATTGGTGACCAAAAATAATTTGCATTAAATTTTGCTCCTACTATATATTCTTCAATTATCGCCCCTTCCAAGTCTTTACGGTCAATTATCCCTTTCTTTATTCTGTCTTCTGACCGTTTCTTGAATTCTTCTGGGGATGAGGCATAAAAGAAGGCTCTTTCGATTTGCCTAGTTTTTTCTGGGACTTTTATTATTGCTAAACGGTCAATATCTTCAAATGAACTGAAAATTTTAGGTAGATTTAAACCCGATCGAACTATTAGATCATATTGATTTTTTGGAACGTTTCTTTCTTCACTTCTGAGCATAAAACGATTTCCAAGAAGAGGTACTTTGAAGTTTTGTTCAATATTGTCGTACCCAATATAAACAGAGAATGATCGATTTGGAACAAAAATGGTGTTTAATCTTCGCAGTTTTTCTTGATTTTCCTCTTCGATTAGATCAGAGAATTTATCAAGCAAAATGACATGATCAAATAGATTCCTATAATGTTTTGTATAGGTTTTTTCTCTCCCTTTTTGGCATACAACAACAACTTCAAAACCTTCCTGTTTAGCACCATGACCCATCTCTAATGCAGAATGGGATCCAAGCACACCTATCTTTACTTCTTTTGTAGTATAATTTGATACTATTTTTTGAATTAGTCCTTGATTCAATTTAGATTCATCCAATTTGATTGGTAGATTATTTACGCAGAGTTTTAGATGTCATTTTTAACACACCACTCTGAATAATTTTCTACTATTTGCAGTCTCTTCCAAAAGAGCTATAATAGATTTTCTGAGTTCAACAAAGTTTGATCAGTTATTAAAAGAAATTTCCACGTGTAAAGGAAATAAAATCAAGTCAATTCAGAATTTTTAGGTTGATAGTCCATACTTCTCTATCAATTTAACGAAACGCATAAATTGTGATTTTTACGTTGAATAATTCTGTCGGGCGGTAGCTCAGCTTGGTAGAGCTTCCGAGCCAGCCTAATTTAGATCTGGGCTGACGGAGACGCTGTAGTCGTCTACCATTATGGTGGGCTTCATTTAGCCTATCAAGCGTACAGACACCGGATTGTCGCAGGTTCAAGTCCCGCCCGCCCGACCAATATTCCTTAATCAAAAAGAATTTTTGATGTATAGAAATTTGTTGTCCTAAAAAGTTAAGTTAATCTAAAATAATCCTTGAAAATAAGATATTATTGGGTGCTTTAATTACTTGTTTGCATATATATTAATCACAGTGAAATCAGGTTCAGAGAAGGATTTTCTCAAGTCTATTTCTGAATTTGATGAGGTTACAGAGGCAAATCTGGTTATAGGTGAAAATGATATTGTCATAAAAGTTAATGTTAAAGACATTACTCATTTAGATAAATTCTTAACAGAAAAGCTTAGAGTATTACCAGACACATTTCTTACAACAACGATGATAATAACTCAACAATTTAAACCAAAATAAAAGATGAAAAAATTAGTTCTTGAGTTTATCACTGAATTTTTTTCTAAGTTTAGCGACTTTTGGAGAGATAACTATTCTACAGTAGGGTTGTTCCGGATGTCTCTGGAAATAATTCTTATGATAATTTTCTGCAGGGTAAAATTTCCCAAAAGGCTCAACTTTTGTTACTATAAGTGAATCAAAAAAATTTTTAGAATTGAATTCATTTATTACCTGTTCTGCTATTTTTTTCTGTTCTTCACTATGATAAAAAATTACAGAACGGTATTGTGTTCCTTCATCCGCCCCCTGTCTATTTAGAGTTGTGGGATCATGAGTTGCAAAAAAGATCCTCAGAATTTCGTTATAGGAGATGATGTCAGGGTCATATAACAATTGAATAACTTCTGCGTGTCCTGTTCTTCCTGTTGAAACTTGTTCATAAGTGGGATCCTTGATTGAACCACCTGAATATCCTGAATCAATTTTTCTAATTCCTTTTAGCTGAGTGAAAACCGCTTCCATACACCAGAAACATCCCCCGCCTAATGTTGCAATTTTTAGATTACTTGAATTTTTATTTTTGTTCATTCATTATCACTTATTATGTCAAAATTTTACATAATATACAATTTCATACTGTTTAAAAAAGATAGAGTCAAAAAGTATCAATTTATTTACTAATTATTTAATTGTAGTTTATACAGTACAATTCTCAATAAAGGGTAACTCTTTAAAGGAAGGTAATTCCAGAAATAGGATTTCAGTTAAGAGGACGTTTAATTTATGACAATAGATAGACCTGCCATAATAGGTGTCGGCAGGACAAAATTTGGAGAACATTATGAGAAAGATCCGGAAAAGTTGATAGAAGAGGCCGGACTTCAAGCGCTTGATTCTGCTAAAGTTACTCGAAAAGATTTAGATGCTTGTTACTTTTCAGACTATTTTCTTCAAATAACAAACAAGATTGGTTTAGAAGAAGGCTTCGTATCTGAACTTCTTGAGTTACATGTTCCAATGGAAAAAAACAGATCGTTCAGTTCTGCCCTTCTTAATGCGGTTCATTCAGTTCAATCAGGAAAATATGACATCGTATTAGTTGGGGGCGTTGAAAAGATGACTGATCGTTGGGATAAAATAAGGGATGATTTGATGCTCCTCGAGGATCCTTGGAGTTATTATGCTGGGTGCACACCGGAAGCAAATCATGAACTTCTACTGAGTGGATATATTAAACAACATGGAATCTCTGGAGAACAACTAGAAAAATTCTACTTAACTCTTGCTCAGATTTCAGTCAAGAATCATAAAAATGCTTTAGACAATCCTTATGCACAATACAAAAGTGCCATAAACGTTGAAACTGTAATGAAAGCTAGAACAAAAGCCTGCAAATCTTTAGGTCTTTTTGATTTTGCTCCAATATCCGACGGTGCTTCAGCATTAATTCTGGTAAATCCAAAGATTGCAGAGAATTATTCTGATGTTCCTGTTAAAATATTAGGTTCCGGATCGGCAACTGATTATATTACGTTTCCTTCAAGAGAAAACAGAACTGGGTTTATAGCTAATACATTGGCAATGGAGTCAGCGTTAGATCAGGCTAAAGTTGAAATAAAAGATATTCAAATAGCTGAATTATATGATCAATCCACTCTTTTAGAAATGCTTGCTTTAGAAGATCTTGGATTTACCCCTAAAGGAAAAGCTTGGGTTGATATTAATAACAGCTTAAACAATAATTCAAATTTTTACGATATTAATGGTAAACAACTTTTTGTAAATTTGAATGGAGGACTTAAAGCTGATGGTAATCCGATGGGAGCTTCTGGAGGTGCCCAAATTTTTGAAGTATTTAAGCAATTAAGAGGAGATGCTGGCAATCGACAAGTGAAGGTAAATAATGATTTTCCTAATCTAGGTTGTATCTCAGAGTTAGAAGGTTTTGGTACTAAGGCTTATATTCACATTTTAGGTCGGGATTAAGAAATGAGTAGTGAACCAATAGAAAGGAGGGTCTCCTATGTTGGAGACAGGCTTCGAGCTAGTAAATGTAATTTTTGTGGAAAAGAATACTTCAGGGGAAAGTATTATTGTAGTAAATGTGGAAGAAAAAGCTTCGGAAAAATGGAAGATATAGACTACTTTTATGATAAAGGGTATTTGGAAGTTTCTACTCTAGTTAGTCAACCTACTAACAAATTTGTCAAAATGGGATCTTATGTTTATGGGGTTGTTTCTTTTCATAATGGTGAGACCAGAGTTCCAGGTAGATTAACTGATATTTTCTTCGATAATGGAAACATGGATGCAACCTGTTTTGAAGACAATGAAGTTGTTCCGAGATTTCGACGTAGACATGCAGTAGGGCAAAGTGATATTATTCCAACTATTTCTCTTGCATTTAGTCTAGCAGACGATTATTATCCATATCAAAAATATGAAATTAAAAAACCTAAGAAAAAATATGAAGCACCAGGAATAGTTGGCTATGGAATATACACATCAAAATTCCGAATCAAAGAAGGAAACATGGAAAGATCAGTTCCATTTATTGATGAAGATGCAGTAACAGCAGCGATTGAAGCTGGAAAAATGGCTTTGATTCACTCTAGAGTAGATCAATCATCTATTGGGAAAGTATATGTGGGTTCAGAATCGAATCCGTATGCAGTAAACCCCATTGCATCAAAAGTTGCTCAAGTTTTAAAGTTGGGTAAAGAGGAAAAAGATGAAAGAATACAGGGAGTAGATGCCATCGATACTGAGTTCGCTTGTAAAGCAGCTACGAGCATGTTTAAAGATGCCGCATCGTTAGTGTATTACCCAAAAAGTAACATAGATTATGCTATTTCAATAGGGACAGATAATTCTCAAGCTGCACCTAGATCTGAAATCGGAGGAGAATTAGATAATTTCGTTGGTTTTGGGGGATCTGCATTTATTTTTGGCATGCAAGATGTCATAGCGGAAATAGAAGGTTGGTACTCTTGTACTTCAGATACTCCAGATTTTTGGAGAAGAGATTTAGAACCTTATCCACGTCATGGTGGACGATTTACTGGAAAACCTGCCTACTTCAAACATGTTATAAAAGCTTGTACAAAGCTAATGAATAAACTTAATCTCGAAATAGGAGATATAGACTACTTTGTCCCACATCAACCTAATGTTGGTTTTCCAGTTAAAGTTGCGATACAACTTGGATTCAATGAAAATCAATACGAACCAAGTATAAAAGTGGGAAAGTTTGGAAATGCCTATTCTGGTTCATCTCCAATTGGATTAGCAGCAGTTTTAGATATTGCTAAACCGGATCAAAGAATCGTACTTGTCAGTTATGGATCAGGAGCTGGAAGTGATGCATACTCTTTTATCACTACTAGTCAGTTATTGGAGAAGAGAAAACATCAAAAGTTTACGGTTAGTTACCAGATTGAAAATGAGAATTTACAATATATCGACTATAATACTTACCGAAGATTCAAGCAAGGCCTCTAGAAATTAAAACTTTTTCATTATTCTTATTTGAAAAAATACTAAATTATTCAAATTAAAAAACTGAATTTTAATTATGGATTTTACTTTCATAAACCTTTCAAAGAAAAAGATACAATCAATTCTCGAGATTTATATTTCGCTAATAAAATTAGAGTAAAAATTTGGTGCATATTGATGAGTCTTAATCGAGGAATAGCTGTTTGGCTATCTGGTTTTGCAACTTTTCTAGCGATATTAAGTTCTGTTTCTATTGGATTTCTATTAATAACAGAGGGTCAAGGGGCAATAGTAAGCCCTTATATATTAGGTGATTTAATTGCAGGTCTAAGTGTTGAAGCGTATCTTTGGATTTCAGTAGCAATAACATTCATACTAATGGGTATAACATTTTTAATCGCGTACCGAAAGCAGGCACCTGATCCTGAAATAATAAAGATGCTTCTGAAAGTTGGTGGAAACTTAGCCGCTTTGAAGAATGCACAAGAAGCTTCAACCGCTGAAACAATTGAACAGATTGATTATAGTAGAAAGATAAATAACAAATTTTTTGGAAAAATGAGTTTAGATATTGAAGAAGCAGGAAAATCAACGTTAACTCAATTTGAAAATCAAGAAAAAAATATTAAAAAAACTCGTAAAGATTTGATTTCTGCCCTTGAAAAAATATCTGATGAAACGTTGAAACAGATGATTGTTGATTTGAAAAAACAAGAAGTCGCTACGATTGCAATTAAGCATTTGAGAGAGGGAGATTCAACAATATTGAAAAATCAACAAAAAGAGCTTGAGGAAATTAAAAACAAACTTGAAACAATAGAGGGAAATATGGTTTTTTCAGCTAAAGCTGAATTAAATAGTTTCGATAATCCTGAAGAAATAAAGGGTATTGGTCCAGCTTTGGGAAAAGAGTTGAAAGAAATTGGAATTTCATCTGTCGGTGATTTACTTACAACTGATTCTGAGGTAATTGGAGAAAATACAAGAGTTTCTCAAGAAATGGCAGAAAACTTGCAAGCAATGGCTCAATTGATGATGATTCCAGGTATAGATGCAAATGATGCTGAATTATTGATTGAATCAGGAATAAAAACTAGAAGGGAATTGGCAAATCAAGATTTGATTTCTCTCAGCAGAAAAATTTCAGAAAACGCTAAAGCCTATCGTGAACAAAACAAAATTACTAATGATGAAATCCCAACTATTGAAGAAATATCATCGTGGATTAGAATAGCGAAGTAACAATTTTTCATCATTCAATTTTATAGCAATAAATTCATTTACGAATCAATCAGATTCCTTTTTTATCCGATCAGTACTAAAAAGAAGTCTTATCAATTTTTATAAATAAATTCATTTATGAAAGGATTTAGATTGACCAAAATAACAAAAAATGAGTTTTCGACTTAAAAATCAGGTTTAACATTCTCAGGAAAGGTTAAATATACGCTCTCAGAGTATATGCTCGTCGTTCAAAAAATGATTCGTAGACTTATCTTAGATGTCTTAAAACCACATAAACCCAATGTCGTTGAAGTTTCTGAAGCACTTAGTCACCTAGAAGGTGTAGAAGGAGTAAATATAATCATCAATGAAATAGATCAACAAGTGGAAAATGCAAAAGTCATAGTTGTAGGAATCTCAATAAGTTTTGAAGCTATTCAAAAAAAGCTTGAAGAATTTGGGGCCACCATACATTCGATTGATGAAGTTGCAGCGGGGAAAAGGATTGTTGAAGAGGTTACAACCCCTCAAGACAGTTCTGCCCGTATGTAATATTTTTGTAAGTTATAATCTAAATTTCTGAAAATCAAGTCACGAAAAGATAGGTTTTCTATATAGCACCTAGCATTAATGCAATTGCAACGGTTGCAACCCCAGCTACTAAGGTTTGGAGCCCATATAATAACGCATTTTCTTTAGCAATTCTTCCAAGATAAATTCCTAACATGAACAATGTTACTAGAGTCACTGCAAGAGATGACATATAAGCAGTTTGAACACCAATTAACTCATTTAAAAGAAGAAAGAAAGGTGATAAAGAAACCAATGCTGTTAGAATTGGTGATCCTCCATCAACAAGTGCAGCATAGAATGAGACGAAAGCTGTGGCATCAGTTATTACTGAATCATTTAGTTTTGTCATCATTGCAGTTTCAAGCTTTTTTAAATCTCTTTTTCTTTCAGCTCTTTCTGTCATGTAGGCCCCAGATACACCTGAGATTCCCATTGCTAAACATGCCCCTAAACCAGCAGTAACTATTATTTCGGGTTCAGTAACGTTCACCACCCATGCTCCCACAATAATTCCCAACATAGTCATAGAACCGTCAAAACCGTTTTTCACGAAGTATCTTCTTGCAATTGGGCCCATTTCAGTAATTTGGATATATAATTTAATCCGTTTAATTAATTCTCTCAAACGGTTAATCAAGGTTAATCACAAAACAAGTTCTGAGAAAAATCCAATGACAGAAAAAAGTCTTACATTTTGTCATTTAACTGTTCAATCTTCCTCTTGCTTTACCTTTTTTTCTTGCAGTTAATGAACTTTTTCCTTAAGGTTGAATGCAAAGATTCTCAATTGACAATAATGTAATATAATTTATATTAACAGTTATTAGGAAGAATGGATGACATTTAGCCAATCAAAAAACATTATATTAATTGATTAAAAAGTGGAGTCCAGTCTACGTGGTTGTCCAAGAAGTATTTGAGATCCTTTACTCGCCAGTTAAAGCTTTCAGGAAAATTATTGAAAAACCAGACTTCAAAGGTGTTATCCTAGTCTTAGTTCTCGTAATATCTTCAATGTTAATTGTACAATATATAGCTAGTTCAAAACTTTTACTTGAAAACAGGAATCCAGAAGATGATAGTTGGACAGAGACTCTAACAAATCAGCACAACTGGATATCTAATGGCATATTAGCTGTTGATAGTACAGACTATAAACTTGGGAATACAGAGGGTAACCATAGCATTGTGTCTTCAATCTCAGGCGAAGCAATCATATGGACAAAAATTGAAAATATTGATCAAATAAATTGTTCAGAAACAAGTTTTAAAGAATTGTTTTTCGCTATTAAATGGACCAATGATGCCGAAATATTACCAAATTCAGGATCCATTAAATTATTTTCGGGCAGTAATGAAAGTTACTTTGAATATAATATTATTGATGATTTAGGTTCAAATGGAAACTGGAAAAATGTTACATTAAATGTTGGTGTGGGTCAGAATTGGGTTCCAAACAATTCTCCAAATTGGGGAAATATAACAGGATTAGAATTCCAATTAGAGTGGGAGGCTGCCTCTAATTTATCTCTTAAAATTGATAGTTTATTCTTCAGGAATTATATTTCACCCTTTGCAAGTGGAGCATTTGAGGGAATAATTTTACCAATTGCCTTCCAAGTCATGTTAAATTTTGCTACTAACTTAATTTTATGGGCTGGACTTTTGCTGATAATTGCTAAACTGTTCCAAGAAGATGTTGGTCCATGGAACATTTTTTTCATCATAATAGGATATAGTTTCATTGTTTCGGTTGTTTATACATTATTAAGTGCTATACCACTTTCAACTCTTCCCATGTTGGAAGTCCCACTTGACACTATCGCCTTAAATGCTATGCTTGATGCGACTTGGCGTCCACTTATAGCGTACCAATTATGGCTATATATCCCAATAATTGGAGAAGTTTGGTTGGCTGCCCTTGGAGCTATTGTGATACGACAAATAAAGGAAATAACATGGAGTAAAGCTGCAACCATTGCAGCAGTTGCTTTTGCTATAAGATTCATTCTAAGATTGCTTTTTGGTTTCTAAAAATATAATATTTGTTGGGTTAACTTTATTCTAAAAGATAAATTTGATTGGTTGGTAAAGCTTATATTAGACATTAATCCTCAATTCATTTCGCCAAAAACAGAACAAGTGTAAAGTGGTTATTTACAGATTGGTTCATTTTTATGGCATTTGATTAGATGGAGGTAAAGAGATGAAAATTAATGAACTTAGAGATGGAATGCGGAAAGTTGACATTGAAGGAAATGTAATTGAGAAATCTGACGCTCGCGAAGTTCGTTCTCGATGGACAAATGAAACATATAAGGTAGCCGATGCAACACTAGAGGATGAAACAGGAACAATAACTTTGACTTTATGGAATGAACAGGTATCACAGGTTAATGTTGGGGACAGGGTAAAAATTGAGAATGGATATATTAAATCCTTCAGAGATGTACTTCAACTTAATTCTGGAAAATATGGGACATTAACAGTCCTATAGGAAAATTAAAAATTTTTATTATAAACCTATTTTTTCTTTAAAAAAATCTCAAATCATAATCAATTTATCAAAATAACTAGAAAATATTTAGCGAATAAAGAAAAGATAATTTTTTTATTAGTTTTTCAAGAAAAATCGATGAGTTATTTTAATATTAAATAGGGAATATTAAAAAAGAGCATTAATGTACTCAGATTGTCTAGCCCGGTGGTGTAGTGGCAATCATGGAGGCCTTTGGAGCCTTCGACGGGAGTTCGAATCTCCCCCGGGCTACCA
>JARRMB010000018.1:10955-23563 GCA_037386325.1 Candidatus Bathyarchaeota archaeon | reverse complement strand
ACGGTGAAGCGCGGTTAACTGATTTAAATAAAACTGACAAAGTGGATTAGATAAAAATCATTATTTTTCTAGCTAGACAAAAATAGATTTTGTTATTCGGTTATCTTAATATATAATGAATAAATTGCTTTTAAGGTTGTTTAAAAATGAGAAAAATATTTAGTGTTACCCCAACAACAGTTCTGGTTGCTGCAAATATTTTAGTATATTTTTATACATCTCTGATCGGTGGAGACTTTATTCAAACTAATTCTACTGTTTTAACCCAGTTGGGTCAATACAATCTTTATGTTTCACAGGGGCAATACTGGCAACTTTTTACATCAATTTTTGTTCACGTAGATATAACACATTTAGCTCTAAACATGCTTTTCTTAATTCTTTTTGGTTTAAGAGCAGAAGAACTTTTTAAAATAGAAGAATATTTTTTTATTTATATAATTTCAGGAATTTCAGGTAACATTCTTACATTATTTCTTATGCCAATTTACACTCTTTCTGCGGGTGCATCTGGAGCAATATTTGGTATGTATGGTGCAAATATTATATATATGAGAAAAACATTTGGACAATCTATTATAGGAGCCTTACTTTATGCGTTTTTACTTCTAATTTTAACGACCGGTGAAGGAGTCAATATAGTTGCTCATTTTGGAGGACTTGTTGCAGGATTAATTATTGGATATATTCTCGCAAAAATTAATAAGGATATATGGATTGAGCCTTACTAATTAAAAATAATTAATAATTATATTAAGATATTTTCTGAAACACTAAAAAATTCTCCAATTTTTACTTCAAAAAGTTTGCTGAAATTTCCTCTGTTTATAGAACATTCAAGGAAGTCACTACTTCCAATTAGAGCTAAAGGAATTCCAATTGGAACTTTTCCATATGTTGAAGAAAATTCTAGTTTTAATGTATTATTACCTATAGTGACGTTAAGAGATTTTTTATCCGATAATCCAGCTTTTTTAAGATCTTCAGATGAAATATTACTGATTATATTTCCAAAATCATCCATGTGAAGAATCTCTCCTATAATTTTCCCTTTTCTAATATTCTTTTTTGTAAACTCGGGAATTTGATAATCATGGATTTCTTTTCCAAATAAGGAAGGCGATATTGCTGTCGAGAGATATGCTGCTGCTGGAGCAAAAATATCTCTTCCATGAAAAGTTTTTGTAATATTTGATAAAACATACTTGGGATTTTCTATAGAGTATATTTTCAAAATATCTTCCTTACTCGCAGCTAAAAGTAATAATCCGTTATCTGGTCCAACAAATAGGTTCTTTTTAGTTTCTATAATTATTGGACGTCTTTTTGTTCCCACTCCAGGATCCACTACTGCCACATGAATAGTTTTTGGAGGGAAAGAGGCAACTGCAGAAGCTAGAACAAATGCACCATTTCGGATATTAAACTTCTCAATTTCATGAGTTATATCAATTATTTTGACATTAGGGTTTATAGACAAGATTGTGGCTTTCATTTGAGCTACATATGAATCCTTTGTCCCAAAATCAGAAAGCAAAGAAATAATGGACATAAAATCGGCCTTAAAAACTAATTTGAATTATCATATTTAATAGATATCCCGCTCATAGAAAAAATATATCGTTTGATTCTATGTTACCCCAGATTTACGCATACCGAATTTGAAAATCGTATTGAAGAATTACAAAAACTTGGTGTTGAAAAAATTGAGTTCAATGGGGATCAAAGTATTTTTGACATACCAATCCTAGGTAAAGGATGTGTGGGCATTGTCGTAATAAGTTATACCAATGATAGTAAATTTGCTATGAAAATCCGTCGAGTTGATTCTGACCGAATGGAAATGTTTCATGAAGGAGAAATGATGAAAATCGCAAATTCTGTAAATGTTGGACCAAAATTTGGTAAGACAAGTAAAAATTTTTTACTAATGGATTTAATTGAGGGAAAATATTTTCCAGAATGGACTAAATCACTTGAAGAAAAAGATCGGAAACTATTAAGACAAATTATAAGAAATATTCTGGATCAATGCTATAGGCTTGATTTGGTTGGATTGGTCTTGTTAGACTCTGTTTGTAAATTCGTAGAGTCTCACAAGATATGATTTCGAAAAAATTATTGATCAAATATTTTGAGGATCATTAAAAAATAACCGATCAATTACTAAGTAAACAGCATAAAAAACTTCTTCAGGTTCCAAATCGTCTGTAGATAGAATAAGATTGAATGGAGAAAGATCATAACCCAAATCGAAACCATAAAGATTCTTGTATATTTGACGAGTTCTTTCATCTTTTTCTTCTAAGGCTTTTATTGCTTCTTCAAGACTAATTGAATCACGACCTACTACTCGCCTAGCTCTAACCTTAGAGGAAGCCTCCAACCACACTTTGAACCCCTCAGCTAATAACCAAGGCATAGTCCAGCTATCAAGAACAACATTTCCCTTTTTTGCTAATTGTAACAATTTTTGATCAATTTTTTTATCAAAAACTGAATCCCCTAACCTTTGTTTAAGAAAATCTAATCCTTCAGGTGATTCCCACCATCCAGTTACGTCAGAATGGTATCCTTCTTCCTGGGCTAGAAGCCTTAAAGCATTTCCTCCAGAAAAATAATCAAGATCATATTTGGCTGCTAATCTTTTTGCTACAGTACTCTTTCCAGATCCAGTCATTCCGCTAATGCATACAACAATCTTATTTTTCTTGCAATTATCAAGATTTTTCATAGTTTGAACATCCGCTATTTTTTCATGAAAAGGTTTTGAAATTTAATCGGTTTGGCCGGTTAATCCAAAAATTCTAGAAAATAGGCTTCCAAACAAGAATGAGCAAATAAGATACCAATAAAATAGACTTAATGGCATTACTCCATTTAACCAAGGTAAGTAAGCTACAGGTTCAGGACCAATAAAAGGACTAGTAAATAATTTGAAACCAAGAACGTTTCCTGTTAACAAAAGCCAGACTATAAGGAAAAGTGCCATTGTTATTGGTAATACTCTAAATTGTTTAGATGATAATGAAAGAGCTTGTGATTGAAGTTGAAGAAGATGTTTTTCTTGTTTCTGAGTTCTTCGTAGAAGTTTTTTGTCGTCTGTACTTTTGGCAGTCTTCTTGTTTTCGCCTATTTCTTTCCTTAGTTGAGAAATTTTGCGATTAAGTGCTGCAACTTTTTGTCGATGTTCTTTAGGCATAAAACGACTATTAATGAATGATGACGCAAAAGACATAGATATTGATACAAATAGAATTAACAATGTTATAACTGGAGGTTGTGCGAGAGAAGAACTCATTTTTCTTAAATCCTCCAATAGGATTGGATTTTTCCTATGTATAACTCTTCTGTAAATTCATTTAGAATCGGAAGGATAGTTTTTGATAATGTTTCTGTTTTGTTACCAAGTATAATGGGTTTTGTCAAATTTATCAACCCAACACTCGACCAAAAGCAGGATACATCTCTGCAACTTGTTCCTGAACAAGCAATTGATAATATTGATACAAAATACCTACTGCAAGCAGTATACCTGTACCTGAACCGAATACACCAAAGAATCCTGAAACAGAAGCTATTAACCCGATTATTGCACCACCAAGAATTGTAACTACAGGAATGTAACGCTTAAGAATTAATTCTATAGATTTACCCGATCTGCGAAATCCTGGAACTTGCATTCCAGAATCAACAAGCTGTTGTGCAACTTTACTTGGACCTAGACCACCTACTTCAAGCCACGTTATCGAAAATACTACAGAAAATGCTACCATTATCACCACAAAAAGTAATGCTCTAACCGGGTCAGCAGCAACTTGACCTAAACTTTGAGGCGAAGTAACATAATATGCTAGACCTCCTGTATTAACAACACTACCATTTTGTTGCTCAAAAGTTCCTAAAAGATTAACAAAGAAATTATCTCCACCAAATTGACCATAAAGGAGTTGTGCAAAGACTTGAATATTTGCGAAGAGAGCCGAAGCAAATATTACGGGCAAGTTGGAAACATAGAGAAGTTTGACAGGGTATTTACCCCTAAATCCTCTATAGTTTGCATGTGAAATTGGAAGTTCAACTCTTATTCCTTCCATATAGATTACCAAAACGAAGACAACAACTGTTGTTAAGAAACCGGTCATGCTTGGAAGACTAGTAAGTACACCAGTTGAATCAACTCTGAAAAAAGCGTTTGCTATATTTTCTCCCCCTAGAATTGTTTGACCAAGTGCAATGAATGCCCCAAAATTTTTACCATCTGCCATTGGTCCGAATGGAGAAAAACTGGACCACATTATGGTTTGTGCAACACCTGCCATAATGAAAAGACTTATTCCGCTTCCGATTCCCCAACCTTTTTGCATCATTTCATCTAAAAGCATTAAAACTAAACCTGCGATTAGTAGCTGAACGAAAACAATTAGAGCCGTAATTGCATCTACAGAACCATATACTCCACCTATTAGATAGGCCCCAGCTTGTACTCCTGTAAGAACTATTGAGAAGACTTTTGTAGCTGCCGTAAAAAGGGATCGGTCTTCAGGATTTCCTAAATCAGCATTTACAATTCCTGATCCGATAAGTAATTGTAGAATTAATCCTCCAGTTACTATTGGACCTATTCCAAGGGCAGTTAGTTTTCCTTGCTGTGAAGCAAATATTATTTGAATTGCTTGGTTGCTAATTCCACCTGTTACGTTATAGAGCGAAACTTCACTCATTACAAGATAAATTATAAGGGCCATAGCTGTCCAGAATAGTTTTTCGTTAAAACTGACTTTTCGAGTTGGTGAATTTATTTCGGGAAGAAATCTTGATAGCGGTCCGAACAATGAAAGAAATCTGCCAGCCATGATCCACTCGCCTTCATTTTTTAATATTTTAGGGTATAAACTGATTGGTTAAGTTGCGTATGTTAAACACAAATATAAACACTTTGACAAATCAAAATTTCAAGCTAAATTACTTGTTAAAAAGAGTGATTCTATTCTTCCTCTTTGAAGATTGCTCCACCAACGTCTTCTAATTTTTTAGATGCAGATTCAGAATATGCTTCTATTCTAACAAGTATAGGTTTAGTGATTTCTCCTGTTCCTAATAGTTTATCGTATCCAAGATCTTCTAAGTCTAAAAATATTTTCTGATCTTTACGTTCTAACTTGTTTTCATTATCCAATTTAGTTACTAAGTCATCCAATTTTCCAATGTTAATTACTTTGACTTTTTTATTCAGAGTTCTAGTAGACACAAAACCCTTCTTTTCCCAATAAGTAGGACAATTTCTCAAGACATATGTCCATTTATGCTTATCAAGACCAGCCTTTCCAGTTCCGCCTCTTCCACCTCTACATCGATGCTGACCTATCTGACCGTATCCATGGGTTCTGGAACCACGATACTTTCTAATTTTTCTATTTTTATGTGGCAATAATCAAACCTCGTTTCACAATATTTTAGTACCTTTCACAACTTTCTTTTTCAATTTACTCAATTTCACTTCTAGTACGCCATTCTTATATGATGCGCGTGCTAACTTTGGATTTACTCTAGCAGGAAGTTTTAACTCATCATACCATTCAAAATCAGATCCATCAACTGAAAAAGTTAAACAATTCTCAGTTACCCTTAGATCAATTGCTTCTTTCTCAACTCCTGGAAGAGCCACTAGAATAATTATACTTTCTCCATCATCGATAAGATCAACCAAAGGATCTTGATCATCAAAACTATCTTCCTCTTCATCCCAAGTTTGATGGCGATTAATTTCTTCAATTCTTGGTTTTCCATCTGAACCAAATTTTATTGAAAATCCTTTTGAACGATTCCATTTTATAGATGAATTCTTGGAAGATTCATCAAATGCTTTATCCATGGTATCATCTATTAATTCACCTAACCTTTCCAACTCATCATAGATATCATTGAACCAATGATTTCTTTTCTTTTTTCGTCTCCACCAAGGATCGTTCAAATAGTTCCTTCCTTCACATTGACTTTTAGCATGATGACTATAAAGATTATCGAATCAGTTGATTATACCATTCGTTTAAGTAAATCGTTAATTGCTTCTCCTCGATATCCTGCTTCTCCACCCGATGCATAGCTTCGTTTTATTTTTCCTTTAAAACCTTTTTTCGGTGGATGAAGACGAAAAACTGGTTTTACCTCAGGAAGACTATTAAACTCGACATCAACTTTGAATAGAGATTCAGCCAAATCATTCAATGATTCATACCCTAATTCTTTGGCATACTCGTCTGTAAATCTTTTATCACCAGTTAGTCTTCCTCTCTTCTCCAGAAGATGTAAAATGTTTTCTTGAGAGATTTCTCCCCAGGTTAAGCAACCTTTACTTTTTCTTAACATACCAGTGTAACCTGGACGGTTATCGAGTAATGTTGCATGACAATTTCTGGTTAACCGCAGCATATTTAACGTATCTTTAACTTCGGTTGAAATGTCACTCAGACCGCGAATACGTACGGCTACCAAACATTTCCTTTTTTCCATTTTAACTCACCCAATCGTTTGGTGTGACCAACAGGTAGGTTTTTTTAAGTGCGTCAAAAACTGCAAAAGCAAAAGAAGGAACAGTCCTTGTAGAACCATAGCTTTTAGTCCAACAGTCTTTTACTCCAGCCAGACCTAATATGACTTTGGCTGTTTCACTTGCAACAATACCTAAACCTCTCGGACCTGGAATTAAAACAATTTCGACTCCACCACATTCACCACTAACCTGAAAAGGTAAAGAATGATGTTTTCCACAACCACATTCCCAACATCCACAACCTCTTCGAACAGGCGAAATTTTTAATCGTGCATCAACAGCAGCCTTTTCGATTGCAGAGCGTACTTGACTTGCTTTTCCTGATCCTAAACCTATGAAACCATCTCGATTTCCTACGGCTACTACAGCTCTAAATTGTGATTTTTCTCCAGCATCAGTTTGCTTTTGAACCAATCCAATATTTATGACTTCTTCTTGAAGATTGGGAAGCAATGTGTCAACTATTTCAGGTTCCCGAATTTTTAGACCTTCCATAAACAACTCTTCAATTGAAGATATTTTTCCGTCTAGAATCATTTTTCCCAATTTTGTACGGGGAACCCAAGTTTCAAATTTTTCATTACTAGATCTCATGTTTCTTCCTTCTGATCTTTTACATTTTCCTCAAATGAGGAAGTAATTTTCTGTTTAATAACAGAGAAATGTTCAGGCAAATTTTCTGGGCGAATTCCTTTTGTTAGAATTTTAGAAAATTTCTTATTATAGATTTCTGGATCTGAAGATAATTGAGTGGCATAATTGGCAATTTGATTTCCACTTACTGAATTTTCATCAGGAATTATGTCCTCACCAGCTGGAACTTCTATGCCTGCATCTAAAACTCCTTTAAGTGCTGCAAAGACTCTTGTTCCTTTTGAGGGTATATGTAGTCCAATATCCAAGAAGGCATTATTGATTCCTTTTTTCATGGCTTTATAGCCACATAATAGACCTGTTAAATAGGCTGATGGAACATTTCCACAATTACTAAGCCAACCATATTTCTTCACTAACTCTCGGGAATGAGCTGAAACAATAACCTTATCACCTTTAGCTTCGGCTTCAATTATCTGAACTAGTGCATGTTTCAAGGTTAACCTAACCACTAAACGGGGAACACGTGAAAGAACAAGAGCTCTACGTGTACGGTAATTTGTCTTTCCCTCTCTTCGTCGACGAAAAGGAACTCTATATCTTGGACCTGTTGCCATTATCGACGTCTCCATAAGTTATGCGTTCGTATATAGCGTTCCAATTCAGCTTTAGACTTAAATGCCCCACTTTCTGACATGTCATATAATTGACGATAGGCACTTTCTGAGATAGCCCGACTTTCTTTAAGTTCATTTAATCTACTTCTTATAGGTCTGATTCTGTTTATCCAGGCTTCTTTCTTAGAAATTTTTGATCTTGCTGGACCACTTTTTCCTCCTGGTCCTCTTCTTAAGCCTTTTTTGCGTTTTTCTTTCAAAATTCTCGCTCTAACACGACAAACGCCAGTTTTTGGAAGAGATTTGATAACACCCTCGCGTACTAATTTTCTTATTTCTTCTCTAGTAATAGCTGATTCAACATAATCTATTCTTTCAGGATCTATCCAAACACGGCCTTCCCCAATTTTCATAATCTCAGAAGCTAATCGGCGTTGACTTTTTAAACTCAAATTTTTTTCGCTCCACGTTTCCTATTTTTCGTTTTCTTCTATTTCTTCGCTTTCCTTTATTTCTTCAGATACACGCATTTTTCTTGGATTTAAGACGTGGATGCCTCTTTCTGAAGCTAAAGCTAAAATTTCAACTCTTTTTCTCTCCCCAACCGTGCTAGCAATACGTATTGCTTGCAATTCAGGATCTATTCCTGAAAGATCAACAATATTTTGAACTCTTGTCTCTAAAAATCCTGAAGGATGTAGACCTCTAGATTTTTTAGGACTTCGATATCCCGTTGTTGGAGATGCAGGCCATCCCTTAATCTTTTTTCTCATTTTACTGTCTATACCATGGGGCCTTCTCCATCTATCAGTAACCCGTTTGTATCTCCAACTTTCCTGTCGTCTAAATTTTGGTTTTTGGTGTTTAATGTAATCCTTCTTTGGGAATTTTTCAGGTATTATTTCTTTTTCTTCGGTCATTCTTGAATTCCCTCACTTTCTTCATAAACATAAATTCCATCTAGGAATACTCTAGGATCTTTACTTCTGATTTTCGTTGAATTTTGAATGTTTGCAGCTGTTTGACTGACATCCTCAAGATCTATCCCTTGGATAATAACATCATCTCCATTCAAGATCACCTTAGTATTACCCATTATCTTCGCATTACGGGGACTTCTTTCACCAGTAAAATTGTTAATAGTAAAAGTTTTACCTTGAATTTTGACTGTTATCGGAAAATGGGAAAATACAATTTTCATTTTATAGGTAAAACCTTTAGTTACTCCTTTGATCATATTTTCAATATGAGAACGAACTGTGCCAACTAGCGCAGCTTCTTTCTTTCTAGGCCAATTTGCTTGAACAGTAACTATCTTTTCATTTAGGTTAATATTTATAGGTGCATGAGAAAAATCTCTAGTTAATTCTCCCTTTTCTCCTTTAATTGTAATAACTCTACCTTCTAGTAATGCATCAACTTTCTCAGGAATTTCGACAGTTGCTACAGTTTCAATTGAACGCATTTTAGTTCACCTAATAAACAAACGCTAAAAGACGTCCACCAATCTTTTTCTCTTTTACATCGTTATGGGATATAACTCCCTGAGAAGTAGAAAAGATAAGTACACCTATGTCTCTAGAGGGAAGAAATTGTTTTTCCCAATTTTCGATATCTTTTGAACTGACAGGAATCCGTGGTTTTATAGCACCACATTTGTTAACACGACCAAGAAGTTGTACTCTGAATTTTCCCTGACGACCATCATCGATATATTCAAATTCTCCGATATATCCGTTCAATTGCATAACTCTCAAAACACTCCCTAATAATTTAGAGGCTTGATTAATTATGCATTCACGCTTTCGGCGCATCTCATTGTTTATTATTGTTGTCAAACCATCTGCAAGCGTGTCCATCATAGGCAAATCTGTATCATCTCCTGTTACTCATATTTTCTAAAACCTAATTCTGGAGCAATTTCCCTAAAGCATTGACGACACAAATCTAAACCGTATCTTCGAATAAGAGAACCATAAGAACCGCATCGTCTGCAGGGTCTACTTCCTTTACCCATCTTTTGCACTTTTTCAGATTGCTGCTTCACCATGAATTCACCATTTTATGTTATTTCAACATCAAACTCGTCTTTAATAAATAGTATCGCTTCTTCGGTGGTTAAAAGATGCTTTTTTCCAATCTTAGATCTTGCACGATGCTTGCGTTTTACACGATATCCTGCTCTACCTAACGAAACTGACACATCCATACCATGAATCCCAAGTTCAGGAGCATATTTTACACCAGGTAAATCTATGTGTTCTTTAATTCCAAAAGAAAAATTACCTTGACGATCAAAATTGTATTTTGAGAGCTTGTTTTCAATAGCGTAAAAAGCTTTTCGTAGGAATTCTTTGGCTTTTTCTTCTCGAATTGTGACAAGGCAGGCAATTGATTCACCTTTTCGTATTCCGAATTCCCTAATGGTTTTTTTAGCAGCTCGTTTTGAAGGTTCTTGGTTGGTAAGGTTTTTTAGAATTGTAACTGCTTGCTGCAAAGGAGCACCAGACTTTCCTTCAGACATATTTACGGTTACTTTTTCAATTTTTGGTTTAAGCATAGGATTACCGGTCCATTCATGTTTTGATTTAATTACTTTTGGTTCAGTTTTTTTAATGACTGTTTTCTCTGTAGATGGAGATTCTGATTTAGAATCTATTTTTGAATCAACTTTGTCTTCAGAAGTCTCTTTTTTAGGTATTACTTTTTCTTTTTGTATTGTTGTCGTTGGTTTTGGTTCCTCTTTCTTAATTTCTTCGATATTTTCAAGAGAATTAGGCTCAGGTTCAGTTTTTTTATCATCTAATTTTTGTTCAATGATGGATTCAGCAACTTTATCAGAAGTTTCTTTTTTTGGTTCCGAAGTTTTTGATGTTTTTTCAGACAATTTACCTCGCCTCTGGTGGTACAACTGATGATTCGCTTTCTCCTAGAACAAAAACAAAATCAAGGATTGTTTGGAATTGTTGACCTTTAGTATCTTTAAGAGTAACTAATAAGTCCCTTCTCTTTTTGTCAGTTTGTTTTTCAATTGTATCAATGATCCCATAGGTTCCCATGTTTTTTCCACCAATAATTAGTGCAGGGGAACCGACACTCAATTTGTTGGATCCAAGAAGCTCTCTATCAGGAATACTGAGTTTAAGTACATCAAGAGTATTAGTAACGTCTTTTTCTAAAGTTACAGTATCAACTGCATTAATTAACAAACTTGTTCCGTCATGAAGATTTAGATCTGTTTTTCCACCTTTTATAATAGTTTTGTCTTCGATTCGATATAGCTTAAATTTAGCTTCATCATCTTCAATTGGATGTAGAAAAAGACCTTTTGGAGAAGGTAATACCCGATAATATTTTTTAGTTTCAGGTATTGAAATAATATCCATCAATCCAACTAGAAATCGTTCATCGCGTCTAACTTTTCCATCAACCAAAACTTTACCTTGTGAAATTATATTCTTAGCTTCTTTTGCTGTTTTGGCAAATCCAAGCATATCTCGAATAACAAGAGCAAGAGGTAATGACCGAGAAAGAGAGTGAGGACCAGGTTTAGGCATAACAGTCCAAACAGCTTCCTTTCTATGAATAGGCCATAATTTTGGCGCAGGCTTTCTTTTCAAATGTCCACTTTGACCTTTTCGTCCCAATTAATTCCCTTCCAATTTTTCATCTACTTTTTTACTTTTTTTCTTCTTTTTTCCTTCTTTTTTTGGGGATTCCTTTTTTGTCTCATTAATTTCGTTAATTGAAACTTTTCTTTCCATAATTTTTTTGCGCCATTTATCATCCAGGTTAAGTCGAGTAATCATAACTTTTGACGGATGGATAGGAACAGGAATCTGTGTTCCGTCCACTTTTTCTCTATTTGCACCATCAACAAAAATTAGATACTTTTTTCTGTCCACCTGATTGACTTTTCCCTCAGACCCTTTGCGGTCTCCACGCATGATCATAACAGTATCTCCTTTTCGAATAGGAGTTGAATTGGTTCCATGCGAATCTTTTAACTTTGGTGAAAGTGGTGCAGAAAATCGTTTATATCTCTCGTTAGGAGATGCTTGATATATTCTCTTTCTCTGTTTTCCAGGTTTTATTGTCTTCAACTTCAGAACCACCTAAACAATAATACTTCCAGCACTGGCAACTCTCGGCCATTTCTCTGCTGCCTCTTTTGCTATAGGTCCCCGAATCTCAGAACCCCGCATTTCTCCTTCTGGAGTCATTATTACTGCAGCATTATCTTCAAATTGTACCCAAAGACCATCAACACGTCTAAATGGTTTTCTTTGTCGAACTACTACAGCATGAAATATCTTTTTTCTCATTTCAGGAGTACCTTTTCTAACTGAGATCGTTACTAGGTCTCCAACCGAGGCAGTTGGTACTCTACAAAGTCGACCTTTGTAACCTACAACTTGGATGATTCGAATCTCTCGGGCACCAGAGTTGTCAGCACATTTTACGATTGAACCGTTGGGTAATCCTCGTGATATTTTCGGTTTCAGACCGACTATACCTTTAGCCATAAATGCTCTTGACTTAGCTCTTGCTGCCATTAGCTCCTTCCTCCAATTTTTCGATTACCACAAATGCAACAGTTTTACTTATTGGTCGACATTCTGCTAATTTCACTTTGTCTCCAGTCTTTATTTCTAAACATGGAGGACTGTGTGCAGCTACATTGCTTCTTCTTCGTTCGTATCTTCGATACTTTGGTACATAATGTAAGTAATCCCGTCTAACAATAACAGTATTTTCCATCTTTGCGCTTACTACAATACCTTCTTGTGAGTGTCCCCTCAAAGAAAGTGTTCCATGAAAAGGACAATTTGAATCATCACATG
>JARRMB010000018.1:0-10949 GCA_037386325.1 Candidatus Bathyarchaeota archaeon | reverse complement strand
TCCCAAGATAGCTTTTCCATCTATTTCTATAATCGTTCCGTCATTCATTACAAAATTAAAAATAGATGTGTCTTTGATTATAACCTTTTTAGTATTATTTTGTAATATCGTAAATGTGTTACGAGTTTCGTCAATTATTTTTCCAGTTATTCCAATTGAATTATGATTAAAACTATTAACCACTTTAGATTCAAGTCCAATAAACTCATCTTGAATAATATTTGAAGTAAATTTCATCAATTTTACTCTTGACCTCTTGCAAATTCAGATTCAACTGTAAGTAATCTAGCTATTGTTTTACGAAGTACACGTATTTTAGCCGGATTATCTATAGATCCCCCTGCGGCAACCATTGTTTTTAACCTCGCAAGCAAGGTTTCTTTTTTCGTTTCAACTTCATTTTCTTTATCAGATGTAACTTCTTTTTCGATATTTTCGGTTGAATCTTTTGTATCATCTTTAGAAACTTTGTTTTCAGTTATTTTTTCTTTAATTTTTTTGGATTTATTAGAAATTTCTTTTGTTTCTAAATCTTCTTTTGGAGCAACAGCAGGAATTTCTGGATTGCTTTCAACTTTTTTAATATCCACTGATTCTGTTTTTTCTAATTCAGTTTCTGGTTCTTCTTCTAATGTTTTTTCTTTGATTACTTTTGTTTCTGGTCGTGCGGTCTCTTTTGGCTGTTCGTTTTCAATTACAGTAATTTTTTCTTGATCAGGAAATACTGCATCAGGAGGCATTAGTTGAACTTTAACACCTAGAATACCAGGTTTTGTTTGAACATCTAATTCTGCTTTTCTCATATATTTTCTAGGAGGTTCTCCACTTTTAGGTAGATATCCTGTGCTGAATTTTTCGTACCTAGCCCTGTCTGTGCGTAATTTTCCACTGATAATAATTTCTATTCCTAGTGCTCCAGCTTCCATCGCCTGAGTTAGACCCCAAAATCCTGCTCTTCTATAATGAACCCCTCGTTTGAGAGCAGAAGCAATTTTAGAGGCAACTACATGAGCATTGAGTTCTGGGACTTCGATTTCAGCAACAGAAATTTGTGGACTAGGTAGTTGGAATTTTTCTTCAAGAACAGTAGCGAGGGCTCTTATTGTTTCTCCACCTCTTCCTATGACTAAACCAGGACGCATAGTATATATTACAAGATGAGTCCCCAAAGGAGTCTTTGTAATAGTTACTCCTCCATAACCTGCTCTTTCGAATTCATTTCTTAAGAATTCGTCAATTTCTGTCTTCTTTATTGAATCTTCTATGAAATGTTTAACTACTGACATTATGTTCCTTCCATCTCTTCCAAAACGAGTTCTACATGAGATAAAGTGTTAAAACGTGGAGATGATCTCCCAAAAGCTCGTGAAATATATCTTTTAATTTTCATGCCAGGATATGCTGATGCATGAATTATTCTAAGATTTTCTAAATCAAGTCCTTTATATTCAGCATTTGATTCAGCACCTTCAAGAACATTTAAAATTTCTGTTGCAGCTTTAACAGGGTATCTTCCAGAACAAGATTTTTCTAAGCCATGACGATGACCCACTTTTTTATTAAATCTGCGGAAAGGTACCGGTTTTTTCTTCAATATTACCTGTTTAAGATAATCTTTGGCTTGATTTAGCTTCATTCCTTTTATTGTTTTGCATACTTCTCTTGCATGTTTATGGGACACCCTTAATTCGCGTCCGCTAGCTTTAGCTGTTTTTTCACGATCTATGTCGGTTATTGAGTATCCCCATTTTGGCATATCTATCGTCCAAGTCAGTAACAAACAGGATATTTAAGCCTTTATGGGAAATAGAAAAAATTTGACACTTGAATATCACCTTAAAAATGAATAACGAATTTATTATGTTGATGAAAAACTAACATTCAAATTATTTTTGAATGTTATAGATTTTAATATTTCACAATCTAAACACTTGTTTGAGTAAAATGAATAATCAACAAAAGGTTATAGAAGCTTTAAAAAAACCTGAAGCTTATGATGAACAGGTTAGAAAAATAGAAAGTAAGCAAACTCACATATCATATATTTTCTTAACTGAAAGTTTTGGATATAAAATTAAAAAGGCCGTTAACTTTGGGTTTCTAGATTTTTCAACTCTTGAGAAAAGAAACTTTTTCTGTAGAGAAGAATTGAAACTCAATAAACGGTTATGTGAAGACATGTATCTAGAGGTTGTTTCAATAAATGAAGCGGAAAATATCAGAATTTGTGGTGAAGGAAAACCCATCGAGTATGCAGTAAAAATGAAAAGAATACCTGAAGAAAAGATTATGACTAAACTTTTAGAAAAAAGAAAAATTAATAAAAAAATTATTGACAAAATAGCGAAAATAATTGTTGAATTTCATAGAAAAGCTCGAACAAACAAAAAAATTAGTAACTTTGGATCAGTTGAGATGATTGAAAACAATTGGAAAGAAAATTTTGATCAAACGAAAGAGTTCATTGGTAAGACCATAACTCAAACAAAATTTAATTTTCTAAGTGAAAAAACCAGCGAGTTCATGAATCAAAATAAGGATTTATTTGCAAAGAGAGTACATGAAAATCGAATTAGAGAGTGTCATGGAGATATTCATTCGGGGAATATTTTTGTTGCTGATAAAATCTATATTTTTGATGCTATCGAATTCAATGAAAGATTCAGGTATTGTGATGTTGCATCCGAGATCGCTTTTCTTGCCATGGATTTAGATTTCAAAGAAAGAGGCGATTTGTCTAAATTTTTTGTTGAAAAATATATTGAGTATTCTGGTGAAAGCAAATCCCTAAAAATTCTTGATTTTTACAAATGTTACAGGGCGTACGTCAGAGGAAAAGTTGTAAGTTTTAAATTAAATGATAAACAAGTAAGCAAAAAAGAAAAAAATGAAGCAGCAAAATGTGCAAAGGCGTACTTTGATTTGGCTGTGAGTTATGCAACAGAATTATAGCAAAGAATTATTTTATATTAAATTGTTGAGCAACAAAACTTGGAACTTTAACAGAACCCATCCTTATGGGTTTTTGGTGACAATCACTTCCTCCCGTCATTATTAGTTTATGTTTTAATGAAAAAGCGTAGTAATGGTCGGTTGTTTTTGCATCGTTTCTAAAATGCCAACACTCAATACCGTCAATAAAGATGCTTCTTCCAAAGATAATGGATACTTTTGTACATTACATTTTTCGAGAGATTTGGTAAAAGCTTCCTGTCTATTTTTGACAAGACTTTGTTTTATAAGGTACTCTGCAATGTGAGGTCTTCCTAAAACTCCGTCAACAGAGTTTTGGATAGCGACTAAATCTTTTTTTGTTAAGATTTCGATTCCTTCTCTTTCAAATTCTGTGTTTAGATTTTCCAGAATTTTTTCAGCTCGTTTTTTTCTGTATTCACTTATTTCTTCAAGTTTTTTATTCAATTCTTTATTTTGAATATTAAATTGATAACCAAGAAGATCTAATGATATTGGTTTACTATTTTTTAATTTAGAGTGCAAGAAATTTATGTTTAATTCGAGACCATTAATATAGGTTATATCATTTGTTCTGGCTAATTCTTTGGCTTTTCTTTGACAACCTATTGAATCATGATCAGTAATTGACATTAATTCAATATTTCGAATTTTTGCTTCTTTGACTATTTTTTCGACAGATAGATTTCCATCTGAACAAGTTTTTGAATGAATATGTAAATCTATTATCATATTTGAACTAAACTCTATTTGCGAATTTCTTGACCGATTATATACCAATCTATTGGGTTATCTTTTTTAGTATCAACAGTTAGATGGATTATTTCAAGATCAGGATATCTTTTTTTCAAATCATCTAAATCTATAGCTTCAAATTTTCTCTTATTTGCAAGATATGCTTCCTTTGTCAAAGCATTAGATTCGTAATTTTCTTTTGTTCTCCTCAGTATTCTAGCATAAGATACCTCTTCAGGACAGTTAGTTTCCAAAATAACGAATGGAATCTGGTTTAAAGATGCAACTTCTGCTCTTTTGCAAGATTTTCAGCTTGGTTAAACATTTCGTCATAAACCATAGCTCTTTTGTTCATGTTTCCTGCAACTTTGGGATCAAAAATATCTTCATTTTTTAGGACTTCTAAGCGAATCAAGTCAGTTCTAAGTATTGGATATCCTTTAATTTTTGATATCTCTTGAGACGTCTCTGTTTTCCATGTTCCTGGAAGCCCGCAAGTTATTAACAATATATTTTGACCCAAATTTTCTTTTACAAATTCTGCAAAAGGTACTTTCATACTAGCATCGTTCTTAGGTTAGTCAATGAAAAAAGATAAATCTTTGTGAAATTTTAGAGAAACAATAATATCGTAAAACTCAAATTAAAATTTATGACAGTATCAGAAAATTTCAAGACTGAATAATTCAATTAAGCCTGTTTTTTAAAAAGAATAGCGATTCCTAATAATGGAAGAGATAAAGCCCATAAATCTAAATTATGTCCAAGAAACCATGCATACCAAACGCTCCATAATTCTGCTCCATAGACAATACCAGCCAAATAATTCCATAGAAAATATAATCCGGTAAATATGATAATTGAACCAACAATTTTAAAATTTAATAATTCTATTTGTTCAGTGCCAATAGATTTCTTTGAAAAAATTATTGCGATTATTCCTAATAAAAGTAAACCGAATATTGTTGAGATAAAACTAATCATATTTATTGGATAATTTGTTAGATATTGTGAACCTTTTATGATTATAGCATTAATCCAAAGTCCCGTATTATTTAGCCACCATACAAAAATATAACCCGTTCCTGCAATCAGGCCCCATTTGATTATCCCTCTTTCAGATTTATTTGAACTCAGATAAGTTACAATTTTAATTAAAGCAAATGGAAGCACTATTGCTTCAAATAGACAGGGAATACCTGTAGATAGAATAAAACTAACATTCATTATATTAAATGAAGCCCCTAGAATCGAATCAAAGATTGGAGTAAAACCCCAAATTCCCGAAGTTATAAATGTAAACCAATATAATGCCTCAGCGATCAAAACAATTTTCAGAACTTTGTAAGTTATATTGGCAGAAAGCCCCTTGTTAATAAAATAGTAACAAATAGCTGAAGTTGCTGTTAAGCTACCAATGAACCTGATTACTAAACCAATTAACGAGGACATATCTGTTATAAAAATCCAAAACGAAGTAGATGCTTCAAGTCCTTCCCATTCACCGATCCATTGAATTGTTAAAATCCCATGTAAAGTGAATAAGAAAAAAACAATAATTACGATTAAGAAACCAAGTTTTATTGGTGTGTATAAATTTTGTTTTGTTGAAAAGATATTTACATCCTTTTTAAGAATCAAATCTTACTTTTGTTATATTATATTTGCGGTCTAAAATAAAATAAAAAAATATTTAAAAACACATTTTAGTTTTTTGGGTTTTTTTAAATACAAACTTATATTAAAAGACAAACTCCATATTTCTTTTCTTGGTTGAAATTAATGCTAATGACTTCTAAACAGATTAGAATTTTCTTGTTCGTTATTCAAAGCATAGGGATAATATTTTGTGGAATTTTTTTAACAGCATATTTCGGAGGTTTACCATCAACTGATACTCTTAATTCAGACCCAACATTTATTGGTTTACAGTCAGTAATTGGCGCAATTTTAATTGCATTTATTTTTTTGGCAATCATTGTTGCATTTACTTTTAAGCAGAAGAATCGATTTTCTGCAGTGATGAACTGATTAATGATAAGAAAAAGTTAGTTATTTTTACAGATAAAAACACAATTGTTAGGAATATTGTAATAAAAGATTCTGCGCTCTAGCTTATTGCTAAGCTTTCATCTGCGTAGGGATCTATTATTTTAAGTTTTTACTCCCAAAAAAAGAAGGGAGGGAAAGATTATTGGTTTATTTTTTTCCTCTGAGTGCTATGTAGCTTACTAAAGCAATGATAATAGCGATGATGACTGCAACCAAAATAACTAATTCCATGGTAGAGTATTCAGGTATTGTAATTTCTTGTGGCTCTGGATAGTCGGGCATAGCGTTTACTACGGCTTGTGCTATTTGGTCAGTTGTTGGATTGTCAGGAAGACTGTTAACAACATTATTTGCAACTTCAGACGCTGATGGACCTTGGTATCCTGGATATGTTGGATAAGGTGCTGCTGCTGGATCAACACTTATGTGTGTTTCTGATGTTGCACCATAGTAACCACCGGTACCAAGGAATGTTACAAGGACAGTGTAAATACCTTCCATTTGAGGTACAAACGAATACGAGTATTTACCAAATGAATCTGTTTGAGCTGTACCAATCCATGCGAACTCGCCTGCAGGGTTAATTGTCTGAATTCTTACATCAACGCCAACTATGTTCATTGGTTTTTCGAATTGTTTATAGACATATAGCATCCATTCGCTCATCGATTCGTCTGCTACTACTGGAACACCATTGGGGAATCGTAGTTTTAAGTTTTCAGATTCTGTGCCTGGTGATACGTCAGTTACTGTACCTGCTACTGTAACACTTCTTCCTTGTTGCACACCTGCCAAAGTTGATTCAACTGTTATAGCGCTTGGTCCTTTTCCTACAGCATATAGACGGTTATCATATGTGTCCATTTCCACCATTATGCTGTCGCCGATTATTGCACGTCCTCCCCAACGGGTTGAACGGAACAAACCATCGGCTCTGAATATCACGTCACCGGTTGTTGCATTTAGACATAGGAATGGTGCACCACGAGGCATAGGTTCAATCGCAGAGTGTTCCATATGGCCTGAATAGAGTTTACCGTCAACAATCCAATTGAAAAATTGCCACCAGTTATTAGCGAATAAGTATTCCTGGTAGGGATCTTCTGCAGCATAGGTCCAAAGGGTAGATGCATCAGCGATATCGAAACAGTATATTACTCCGCCAGCTCCAGATGAGTAGAATTTACCGTCCCAAATTATGTTTGGGCGTTCTCCTAATTCTGTCCAGCCGTAATAGTTCATGTAATATTCGGGTGTTGTTGGTCCAGAAACATAATCTCCAGTATTAGTGCTGAAGAAGTAGTGTTCTAGAGTGTCTTTTACCCAAAAGGCTGCATATCCTTCCTCTAAGCTTATTGCTTCAAATTCGATTTGTACTTGACCTTCATCCCAATATGCTGGTGCTTGCCATGTTTTACTGAATAGAATATCTCCTTCATGTCCTGGTGCTAAGCTGATAGCCCAAGTGTTGATTTCAGTTGTGCTATATTGTAGGCCGAATACTTTGTCGCCCCATGCCATAGCACGCATAGAAGAGCCAAAACCTGAAACACTACCTGCAATTTGGGTGTTGTCAAATGTAAATTCTGTTATGTAGCCACGTGCTGCTTCTCTTGTAAGATTTCCATCTGCGTCTACTGCTGCTGCGTCAAGTGTTCTATATCGATATCCATAGAAAGAACCTGCTGGAAGCCAGCTTCCAGTATTGGAGGAGGTGGGATCGTCGAATGGTTCAACGAAATCTACCATACTCCAAATATATCCTGTACCACTGTTGGTGAGATTGACTCGATAGAGCCAACCATTTTCATCAGAAATTGTGGTTCCAGATGGAACGTTCTCTATGGTAAATTGCCATTCTCCGGTTAAGGGTTCAAACGCGTACCAATCAGAGCCTATTGTTACCCAGAAGTAAGGATAAACGGCATGATGGTTTTGTCCAGACCAAACCAGATTTTGGCCGAAGGCTATTGTTCTGTTGTCCAAAATGACTTTGCTCCATATTTCTTCACCAGTATGAATGTCTACTGCATGATAAAGCAGAGGTCGATCATTGGTACGGTGACAGTAGATGAGTATACCATTAATGATGAGTCGATTTGTCCATTTGCCTTCATATGCATCTCCGTGACTGAATGACCAAAATTCGCCGACTGTACCTGGTGCTCCTGCAATACCACCCGCCGTGAGTGGTTTTGTCCAGAGTATGTGTGCAGTTGTGGGTGCATCTAAATTGCCTTTTACTACTGTAGGAGCTGTATCGGATGCTCCAAGCCAGTTACCTGTAACTTGGTACCATTCTCTAAGTTGAGCATCTATCGGCCGAGTCCAGTATTCTTGTGGAAGTGGGTGACCAGGATAGTATTCTATTGGTTCCTCTTGTACTACAAGTTCAAGTGGTGCGCTTTCGCTAGCTAGAAAAACTGTACCAATTGGAAATCCTGGTGCAGTTTTTTCTGCTGTTAATGCTTGTTCAGGGAAAATTGTCTTAATAGTGTAGGTACCAACTAATGTAGGTGTGTAGGTTCTGCCTGTTCCTCCTGTAGAATCAGTTTTAATTCCAGTGATAAGGTCAGTTTGACCGTCAGGTCTAAGAATTGATATACTAATGTTTTCCCAACCCATTTGTACTTGTGACAATTGCTGGAAGATTCCAGTATGAAGCACAATAACTTGGTTTATACCAACAGGGTTAGGAACGACACCTATGAAAGGATAACTTACCTGAGTTTGCTGTGCAGAGACACTAGGCAATGCAATAATAATTGCTGAAAGTGTTAATAGTAGAATTATTGAGATAGTAGATATTTTTGATTTATTTTTGCTAATATTCATTTTTTTCATTTTCCTAATAGTTTATGAAATTCAATGTACAGAGATTAGTAATTAAAGATTTTCCCTATTTCGAGAAATTAAAAAATAGTATAGTATATACAATTTAGCATAAAATAAATATTTTTCACAATAATCAGTGATTATAAAACATGCAATAAATACATTCTATTACTAAAAACATCAAACAAACCATAATAGAATAATGGAATAAATTTTTATTTTATTCAATTCGGATAAAAAGAAACCAAAAGTTCTATGAAATTAAAAACATTCTATCGGTCTTTAAGAAGATAATGAAGGAAGTATTGGAGGGTAATGGTCTAGGGGCGAATTTGCGTGGAGTAACAATAAAAGCCCCAAAACGGAGGGATGCCAATCTGAAACAACACTTTTGCCCGAAATACTCCAACCACCGTCATCATTCTGAGTTTCAATTACACGTTCAATGAAAATGGGGTTAACCAGTTCCCCCTGACCTGCAAGATATAGAAAAACTGCAGCTTCAAGTTCGAGATCATCCACAACATAATTATCATCTATCAAATTAGAGTTTGCACGATAGACATTTTTGATAGTGCTATTGGATAATGGGATTTCATAACCATTATCATTTATCCAGACAAGAGCTAAAAGAACATGAGTTAATTCATACCTACCAAAGTTAATATTTTCTTCAAGCAATGAAGCATAATCATCAGATAGTCCGAAGCGATCACAATAAAGAGCAGGAACAACAATTTTGAGAAGAATCAGCAAATTCCTGAATTCCAAAACGACGATAAATCACATCAAGCCAAAGTAAGGCATGAGGTTCATCAGTTAATTTCAAGAAATCTATAGCCTTTTCAATTGGTGGTTCTAAATCCAGTGCATCTTGAGAAGAAGGCGGTAATATAAATAATAAAACCAGCAAGCTAATTAACAGAGTTAAAACAAAAACCAAAAACAGAATAATTTTTTTATCAATTTTCATACTAATTTTCCACGGTTCATTTTAAGATTGATTAAGACACATTTAAGAACATTTATCAAAAAATTTGCTTTTAGAATACGGGTAAAAGTCAATAACGTTGATATAAATTTCTTTTATTAATTTTTTAAATTAAAGAGGTCTAAAAAAAGGAAAATGTAGAAGTTTTTTTGGAATTTTATTTTTAAGATAAAAGTTCAAGTTCTTCTCTTCTGTCTACTACTTCCATTGTACCAGGACCAGGTCCAAGCAAAGTTACTGGAACTTTGATTTTTTTCTCAATATTCTCTATAAACATTTTTGCTTCCCTAGAAATTTCACCATAAGATTTAACACCTTTACATTCAGGAAAAAGTACATCAATTTTTGTAATGGTAACTTGTGTGGCTCCATTTAACATAACAGCTCTTTTTGCTAAATCAAAATCAAATGGGGCAGCCCTCCTTTTTCTTCCGGTGTTTGTAGCAATTTCAGCCCATCCCCTACGCTTTGCTTCTTCCCATGAAAGTTCACCATTAAGTGGACCACCACCTACACGGGTATTGTAAGCCTTAAAAACAACAATTACATCGTCAACGCTTGTTGGACCAACACCGACATCTGAACATGCAGCTGAAGCACATACATCTTTAGAAGTGCAGTATGGATAAGTTCCATGAAATAATGAAAGATAAGTTCCCTGTGTACCTTCTACAAGAACATTTTTGCCTTCATTGATAGCTGAATTTACTTCTAAAGGAACGTCAACAAGGTATTCTTCTAGTATTGGAAATTCTTTTGCTAATTTGGCTACTCTCATTACTCTATCAGCATTACAGGGACCTGATCCTGAACCAGTAGACTTTATTTTTTGGGCAAGATAACCCTTTTTATCTGCCTCCATATGTTTTGGTTCAATAATTGCACACTGAGGATCTATACCTACTCGCCCTTTAACACCTAAATCGACAACTTCATTCAAGAAAATATCTGGGTTAACTAAAACTCCTGGACCAATTAAAAGTCGACAATCTGGAGAAGTGAAAGCGCTGGGTAACATTCGAAGTTTGTAGGTTTTACCTTCAAAAACGACAGTATGACCTGCATTAGGACCAACGCCTGCTCTTGCAGTTACTGAAGTTTTATCTTTTATTGCTAGATATGAAATCATTTTTCCTTTTCCAGTGTCTCCGAAAAATCCACAAACTAATACGGTACAGGGCATATGTTTCGCTCCAAAAGGTTCAACGTGGACTGTTATTCTTATATTTTATCGTAAAAAATATTGGTAAATAGAAAATAGGTCAATCAAATTTTCTGAAAATTTAAAAGCTTTAAAAGCTGATAAAAAAGCAAGAGATTTTCTTGAAAAGATATCAAATCAAATATATTCTGAGATATTGGA
>JARRMB010000017.1:10938-18928 GCA_037386325.1 Candidatus Bathyarchaeota archaeon | reverse complement strand
TTGAAGGTCGACTTTTTGATCGAAAAAGGATAATGGGATTTGGCCATAGAATCTATGTAACCAACGATCCAAGTGTATGGTACGAAGTTATTGGCCCACTACATAACCCATATTTTTGGTGCTTATCTTTTCTATTCTTAGGACTAGCCATTATAGTTCAATTTAGCACAAAGAAAAAAGAGTAAAAAATGTATTTTTTTCTTCTACTTCAATATCATTTTCTTCTTTTAATAGAGATAAATCTAGTTCCGTATGCACCTATATACCTTGATGTAGGTCGAAGAAGAACAGAATCTGAATACTGTTCTAATATATGGGCTGTCCACCCAGTTATTCTACTTGAAGCAAAGAATAGAGTAAAGAATTCTTTGGGAATATTCAGAACATTAAGAACCAATGAAGCATAAAAATCAACATTTGGATAGATTTTCTTTTTCTCATGAACAACTGCTTGAATCTTTCTAAAAATTTGATAAAGATCCATCCGATCTGCATTTAAACACAATGATTCACTAATTTCTTTTAAATGTCTGGCTCTTGGATCGTTGGTTACATAGATTCTATGGCCAAATCCCATTATCCTTTTTCGATCAAAAAGTCGACCTTCAATATACTCTTCAACCGCCCTGTGATCATTAACATCAAGTAACATATCCATAACTCGTTCGCTGGCTCCACCATGCAATTTTCCCTTTAATGTTCCGATTGCAGAGGTGACTGCAGAGTACATATCTGATAATGTGCTTGCTGTTACACGAGCTGAAAAGGTTGATGCGTTAAGACCATGGTCAGCATGAAGAATCATATATCTTTCAAGAGCTTCTTTCTCTTTTCCTTTTGGAGGTTTTCCTCTGAAAATGTATAGGAAATTTTCTACTAAATCATACTCTTTTTTTGGTTGAATAATTTCTTGATTACTTCTCACTCGATAAATGGTTGATACAAGTGTTGGAACTTTAGCTATTAAACTCAAGGCTCTGTAAACATTCGCTGATTCGGAGAAATCATCCTGATTTGGGTCATATAATCCCAGATGTGAAATTTCAGTTCGTAGTATATCCATCGGATGGGCATTTTCAGGGGTGTCTTTGATGCTCTGGATTATTTCTTCTGGCAATTTCATCTCATTAAATAAAGTTGTTTTTACATCATTCAATTCAAATCGATTTGGAAGTTTCTTGTATAGTAACAGATGTATTACTTCTTCATAACACACTCTTCCTAGAAGTCGATCAATATCGTATCCAACATAATAAAGTGCGCCAAGAGGGTCAACAAAACTAAGATGTGTTTCACAGGCTGCTACATCTCTTAACCCGCGAATGTATTGTTTTTCATTAGACATTTTTTACTTAAATATGTAATCATAAATGAATTTTGGTGCTTATATTTATTTCAGAATATATTTTTTGTCAAAATTTTTTATGTATTTGAATGATTTAATCACATCAGTTTATTTAATAAACCAATATTTTAAATCTAGGAACTTTGCATAACAAAAATAATAGTGAAAAAAATGGCAAAAATTAAAGTATCCGCAAAATGGTTGGAAAATGTTTGTTCAGTCGCAGAAAACACTAGAGGCCATTCAGTGTGTTTAGACTTAGGAACTAAAAGTGGAGGCGACAACAAAGGACCATCAGCACTTGAATTGGCTATAATGTCTCTTGCGGACTGTGCAGTTACCATATTTGCGGATGTCTGTAAAAAAAGCAATGTTGTTCTTAGCAAAATGGATGTTATTGCAGAAGCAGAAAAACCTGAAGGTTCACCAATAATATCTGGAGTAAATTTGAAAGTTAAAATAACTGCAAAGACCAGGAAACAAAAAATTGATGCAATGTGGCGAAGAACTGAAGCAAATTGTCCCGTCGTTTACATATTTAAAGAAAATATACCCATAAATATTGAAGTGGAAACAGTAGAAGAATAATTTTCTATAATTTACTAAATAATTCAAATGTATCTTAGTATGCTTAAACTATTTCTCAAAAGTACTAAGATACATTAAATCTAATGCTTTTTTAGTAACTGCTCTATGTCTTTTGGGTTTGTTAGGGAATAATAAGCCCATTTTCCTTCTTTTCTTCGAGTTATTAATCCTTGGTTTTCAAGTATTTTGAGGTGGTGTGAAAGATTAGGTTGAGTTGTATCTAAAGCTATCATTAGTTCGCAAACACACATTTCTCTTACGGTGAGAAGTTTCAAAATTCGTATTCTCTTTTCATCTGAAAGAGCCTTAAAATATTTACTTTGTTTTCTTGACTTTTTGGAATCTGCAGTTACTTCTGCTAGATCAATCAGTTCTTTTCTATATTTTTCGAGATTTTTAGCTAAACAGACTTCTGAATCGATAAGATTTTTAAGTCTTAGATCTGCTTCTTTCAATTTCATTCATTGTGTAAGAAAATATGAAACACATTTAAATATGTTTAAGAAAACATAACATATAAATAGTTATAAATACGTTTATGTGAAATATCTTGGGAACCTGATATGACAAAATCATGCGAAGTTCGACTAAATGTTTTCGAAAAATATCTTGCCCTATGGGTTCTTATCTGTATGATTACTGGGCTTCTACTTTCCCAATTTATTCCTCAACTAAGTATTGCGATAAACAATCTCCAATTTGCAGGAATATCAATACCAATCGGTGTATGCCTTTTTCTAATGATGTATCCAGCACTTTTGAATCTTCAGTTAAGCGAACTAAAGAAAATCGCAAAAAATCCCAAACCAATTTTACTGACTTTGATGTCAAATTGGATATGGGCTCCATTAGTGACTGCATTTCTTGCATACTATTTTTTGGCTGGAAACGATCAACTTATAATTTCGTTAATTTTACTTGGATCAAGTCCCTGCACAGCTATGGTCTGTGTTTGGGGGGCTTTAGCCAAAGGTAACCAAGAACAAAACATTGTCAATACAACATTAAATACAATTACTATACTGATTTTGTACGCTCCTGTTGTTTCATTATTAACTGGTATTAGAAATATCCAAATCGATAGAATATTGCTTCTTCTTTCGGTTTTTGTATTCATAGGAATTCCTTTGATGTTAGGTTACGTTTCGAAGAAATTAATTAGTAGCAGTAAAGGTGAACAATGGTTTCAGAACACTTGGAGACCTGCATTTGGCAAAGTGTCAATATTAGCTTTATTAGCAACTTTAATTGTCTTGTTTTCTCTAAACGGAAATGTTTTGATTCAAAATCCATATGAGATGATCCTTGTCTCCGTGCCGTTGTTGCTTGGATTTATTATTATTGTTGGATTAAATTTATTGATTACAAAATTTGCTGGTCTAAAATATAGAGAAGGCATAATATCTGTAATAATCGGTTCTTCAAGTCATTTTGAAATCGCTATCGCCACTGCAATAAGTATGTTTGGTGTAGGATCCCAAGCTGCATTGGGCACAACAATGGGACTTTTTTGGGAAGTTCCAGTAATGCTCAGTTTGGATATGGTCAAATTGCCAAATCTGAACAATCTTGCGGTTGTTCTTCATCTTGTTGTGGACCATCAAATATAGATATTGCAAAAGAGATTGGTTACTCTGAACAAGATTTGGAAGATTTACCTGAATCTGCAATTTTAGGTTTAGGTTGTGGGAATCCTGTTGCGTTAGCTAACTTGAGAAAAGGTGAAACTGTTTTAGATTTGGGCTCAGGTGGAGGAATTGATGTCTTTTTGGCATCTAAAAAAGTTGGAAAAAATGGAAAAGTAATCGGTGTTGACATGACAGAAGAAATGCTACAAAGAGCTCAAACATCTGCTTCAAAACATGGTTACACAAATGCAGAATTTAGGTTAGGAGAAATAGAAAACCTTCCAATTGAAAATAGTTCTATTGACACAATTATAAGCAATTGTGTAATCAATCTGTCATCAAATAAGTTAAAAGTATTTCAAGAGGCATTTCGAGTTCTAAAACCTAATGGCAAACTTATGATATCAGATATAGTTACAAAAGGAAAATTACCCGAAGAAATTACAAAAAGTTTTGAAGCTTGGGCAGGATGTATCGCTGGTGCCTTAGAAAAAAATGAATACATAGAAACAATCAAAAAGGCAGGATTTAATAACATTGAAATAATTTCTGAAAATATCTATTCTATCGATATTTCTGATGATTTAGCTGGAAAAATTTTAAGTATCCAGGTAAAAGCTCAAAAGAACCCGATTTAGTTCATAACGCTATTAAGAAATAACAGTATATAATGTTGAAAATGTTTTCAGTGTTAAATTAGTTGAATAATATAGGAATTAAGTGATGAAGAATGAATGAAGAATATCACGGAATCAAACGTGATAAAATTCCTTGGCATCCATCTATAGACTATGAAAAATGTATTAATTGTGGAACATGTGTTGAATATTGCAAACTCGGAGTATATACTACAAAGGAAGAAGAAGGAGAAACCAAACCTGTAGTAACTAACCCTAACAATTGTGTTGTTTTTTGTACAGGTTGCGAAGGACAATGTCCGGTTGGTGCTATTAGTTTTCCTTCAAAACAAAAAACCAGAGAGTTAATCAAAAAGCTGGAAAAAAACGAATAATAAACCTTAAAGATCGTTACTACTCATAGAGAAACAAAGATTGCATTCTACCAAAAAAATGATTTTAGAAAGGAAAAGTAATTACCGCCTTGAAGCAAAAAACGAAAAAGGTCTCTCTGTAAAATTTGATGCTCCAATTGAACATGGAGGAGAAGAAACAGCTTTATCGCCAATGGAAAATGTTTTAGTTAGTTTAGCTGCTTGTAGTAGTTTTCATGTCTTACGAATACTCCAAAAGATGAGACAACAAATAAGCAGCTATTCTGTTGAAGCAACAGCAGAACGAAGAGAAGATCCTCCTCCATGAGTTTTTACCAAAATTCATCTAAAATATATTGTAAAAGGTCAAAAAGTAGATTCTAAGGCAGTAAATAGAGCTATAGAATTATCGGAAGAAAAATATTGTTCAGTTGGCGGTATGTTAAAAAAAGCAGTAAAGCTTTCCTCATCCTATGAAATATTAGAAGAAAAATAAAGAGAAAATAGAAAAAAATATTGGTCCTAAAAAATTAAGACTTTTTACTAATTTCGCGGCCTAAATAAATAAGTCCTATGATTATTGCTGGAATTCCAAATATGATTGCACCCCAAACTAATATTGTAATTACTGAGTTTACCACATAATCTAAAGTCCAAGATGAAATTGCACTATCCCAATTTCCATCGATGTAAACTTTGATGCAGAATGCAACAAAGAACAGAAATGATATTCCACTTCCACCGTTTTGTGTTTTAGAACCTTTTCCAAAGAATTGATACATTTGTCTTTCTTGATCGGGTATTTTTTTCCACCATACCCATCCTAATATTGCTACTATCGCAATAGGAATTCCAATTAAGAGAAGTTCCCAGAATATCAAATGTAAAATGAATGTCACTAAATTTCCCATTGACCATTGTCCTAAAATCATAGGAACCATACTCGAATTTTGAGCTTCTTCAACAAACCATGAATAGACATAAATTACGCCTATCATTGCAAGAATTGCTGCTATTATCCAAAAAACAAGCATATTCCAATGGTTCTTAAGAAAAATTTTCCAACCATTAGACTCGTCTTCTATTTTCATCTGATTTTCCATAATTCACCCTCTAATTAAATAAAATAATAATTTAATTAGAATTTACTCTGAATATAAAATTATTTATGATAATTCAAATTTTAGATTCATTTAAAGAGAATTTATTTAATTATAATATTTAGAAATATAAAAAAATTTAACTTTAAAATTTAGAATATTTTCTTTTCGTTTCTATTTTAATTGAACAGAAAAAAGGTGGAATTAGGTTTTGGTAATCAATTTTGCCTAGTTAATTACATTGACTCTTGTTGTTTCATTTGGAAGAAAGCTATTGTTACGATTATAGCACCTATCCAAATTATCAATAGACCTACAACTGGTATTATTGCACCTATTAGCATTAGCAGTCCTGCAGTGCTAAACAAACCAACTCCAGACTTTGAAGATACTTGATTCATTGACTTTCTAAAGAAAAACATTGCAACTATTAAAACAATATAGAAAATTATTAAACCAATCACCACTGCACCCAATAGAGAAGCTATTGCACCAAAATCAAAATCTGTCACTACATTTGTTACATCAGTTCCAACATTTGCCCAGTCTTCAATATTTGCCAAATCAATTCCTAGCTCAGCTAGAGCAGAAACAGCTGAAACAACTGTAATTCCTACACCAACGATAAATCCAACTATAGCAATAATTACTGAATATAGCGCATTATTGAATATTCCATCTTCTTTGTAGAAATTCGCTAGTCCCTTTAATCCGATAAGTAACAGAATAATACCAATTAATGATATAATACCTGAAAAAGACCAAGCAAATCCTATGACAGCACCAATTACTAATAGCAAGGCTCCGATAGCACTCAAATTTTTACTTGTTTCAAAAGTCATTTTTTTCATTCCCTAAAGCCAATATTTTGCGATTTGCTTAAAAGTTTTGGCATCAATATTTACGATTTGCAAAATCCTTAAACATTAATTTGATCTTTTATAAAGTAGAAATATTTTGTCAGTTGATTCTTTGTAAATTGGAGTGGAGGTGATTAAAATTAAGGATATTGTAGATACGGCCCTTGAAAATGAATCTTTTTCCACTCTTTGTAAAGCAGTTATTACTGCTGGTCTTGTAGATGCCTTAAGAAGTCCAGGACCTTTTACCGTTTTTGCTCCAACAAATGATGCATTTGCAAAACTGCCGAAAGGATCGGTTGAATCATTATTAAAAGATAAAGAAAAATTGACTTCAATTCTTAAGTATCATGTAGTTCCAGGTAAGTTAATGATTTCAGCATTTAAAATGCCCAAATCTTTGGAAACGCTTCAAGGTCAAAAAATTAAAGTCGATGCAATAATGTGGCACATAAGTAAATATGCAAAAGTTAATGATGCAAAAACAATAAAAACCGATATTGAATGCACTAATGGAGTAATACATGCTATTGATTCAGTATTGATGCCCAAATAAAAAAGCTCTCGGGCATCAATTTTCTAAACACTAATCTTTTTTTCTCAAAAAATTTGACAAATTAAACTTTCTAAATTTTCAAAAATTAAAATCTAAAGTTCTGTAACCGTAATAACTGAAACAGGACAGCTGTCTTCGGCTTCTTGTGCTTGTGCGATATTGTTGTCTGTGAATGTTCCTGTTGATGTTTTTTTATCTGTTTGACTATTGATTACTTGTCCTTTTCCCTCTTCATCTGACTCAAAATGTTCTGTATCTAAACTATAACACGTTCCACATGCTATACAATCTTCACGATTAATCTCAATTTTGTATTTTCCCAAATTAATCACAATAAAAATTTGTTGGAACTATGATATATCTTGTAAGCTTGCAACCAAATGCATTGTAATTGATTGTAATCATTTTTGTGAAGACTTTATTCTTGGACTCTAAATTCTGGTAGAAATTTTAGGTCATCAATACTTTCATTTAGAGACACAACATCTCCGACAGCTTTAATGACGCTAACTGGAAGACATACCGATACAGAACCCAACAAAGGTTTTTTGAATTTAAATCTTTCAATATTAGATTTTAATAGACTTACGTGTAGATGAGAAACTGTCCATGTAGAAATATCTATTTCCACTCCTTCAATTTCCCCTAGAACATGTGCTTCAGAAGTTATTACTTGTTTTCCGTTTAAGTTAGCTGCCTTCATCAAAATTCTCCCATAATTATATTGTAAAAATCATTAAATATAATTTGTCATAATAAAAAAGCAGAATTCTTTAAAGTATTTCATTCCCTTTTTTTCTTAACTGAAATTTTTAATCTTATTTTTTAGATATTTTTTTAGGTATCTAAAATAATCTTATTTAATAGTTAATGATTTTGTTTCTCGTGAGTTTTTATTATGGAGATAAAAAAATGAAAATTG
>JARRMB010000017.1:0-10927 GCA_037386325.1 Candidatus Bathyarchaeota archaeon | reverse complement strand
AAAAGTTATTCAAATATCAATTTTATGTACATTCATTTTTATTTTTGCTTCTCAACCTGTTTTCGGAGATGATCCTCCTTCTTCTCCTTCATCTATAACTTGTAATTTATCTTCAACAAGTCTATCTCCAGGAAATGAAGTTACTGTAAGTGGATCTATATTGCCAGCAATTTCAGATGCAATTGTAACTTTAACTTATACAAAACCCGACTCAACAACATATGCTAGAACAGTAATTTCTAAAAGCGATGGTTCATTCAAGGATGTTTATTCCCCTGATTTGACTGGTAGTTGGAGTGTAAAAGCAAGTTGGCAAGGAAATGCGAACTATTTAGGTTCAACAAGTTTTGCTGCTGATTTTACAGTTGGTTCTTCTACTATTAGTCTTCCCATAGAATTAATTGCTGCTGTTATCATTGCAATTGTTGTTATAGTCGTAACTATTGCTTTGTATTGGTACACGAAAAGTTAACAGAAAATATATTTCATTCATCTTAAATTATAAAAATGAGATAAAATAGATTTACGAATATAGATTTTATAAGATCTGCTAAAAATGGCAAATAAAAAAATTGGATTCTCAAAACTTTGTATTATTTCTTTAATCCTGACGCTTTTTCTTTGTATAACCACTCCTATATTTGCTCAAACTAGCTCCGATCTTTTGGATCCTTTACTTATACCAAAATTTGAGAATCAGTTAACTGGTCCTCTTCCTGTTTATATTCCAAAACCAATAATAGAGGACGGCAAAATCATTAGTAACGAATATACAGTTAGTATGAATAGTTTTATGCAACAAGTTTTGCCTCCTTCAATGAAATTATTAACTCCAGTATGGGGTTATGGTGGTTTAGTTAAAGATGCAGTAACTGGCGAATCACTTGGATATGTCCAAAGCACTCCAGGATCTACTTTTGAAGAAATTAAAGGCATTTCTGCGCAAGTCACTTGGATTAATAATATTTCTTCACCACATATATTACCTGTTGATCCTACTCTTCATTGGGCTAATCCTAATAATTATCCTGAACCTACAAGCCCGTTTCCTTTTTATCCTCCTGGGTATCCTGAAATGCAAAGTCCTGTTCCTCTGGTTACTCATCTTCATGGAGCAGAAGTTCAATCAACCTCTGATGGAGTTCCGACTCAATGGTTCACCTATAATGGAATACATGGATCTGGATATTATACATTAAAAGAAACCACACCAAATTCTGCAATTTACGTTTATCCAAATGTTCAACAACCTACAACTCTTTGGTATCATGATCATGCTTTAGGAATTACTCGCATTAATATGATGGCTGGTCTTGCCGGATTCTATCTTATTAGAGAAACCGATAGTTCAATCGATTATGTGGCTGATCTTTTACCTAAAGGAAAATATGAGTTACCGATTATGATTCAAGATAGGACATTTAAGTCAGATGGTTCTCTTTTCTATCCCGAGATTGGAATAAATCCTGATGTAAATCCTTATTGGCAGCACGCCTTTTTGGGAAATACAATTTTAGTTAACGGAAAAGTTTGGCCAAACTTAAATGTTGACAGAGGCCAATATCGGTTCAGAATTCTTGATTCTTCAAATACGAGAATATATAGCTTAAGTTGTGTCAACACCCGAACAGGTAATACAATTCCTATGGTTCAAATTGGAAGTGATGGTGGATACCTTAAATCATCTGTAACCGTTGAAGACATAATTATTTCACCTTCAGAAAGAATAGACGTCCTCATTGACTTTTCAGATTTGGCTCCGGGAACGAAAGTTATTCTTAAAAACACTTTATTAACTTATGATTTTCCAAATGAAGATGAAACTCTTGCAAATATTATGCAATTTACAGTAACAGATAACGAAGGTTTTAATCCACAGATTCTACCTACTCTCCTTAATCCAACACTTGAAGGTGATACTTTTCCTAATTTACCTTCTCCTGTGCGACAAAGAATTCTACCGTTGTTTCAAGTAAATGGTCAGTTTGGACCCCTTTACATTCTTTTAAATGGACAAAGGTGGGGTGGCACAATTTCCGAAACACCAAGAGTCGGAGATACTGAGGATTGGGTATTCATAGATTTAACAAATAATGGGCATCCCATGCATATACATTTAATTCAATTTCAAATTGTAAGCAGACAAGACATTAATGTTTCTCGATATACCGCTGATTGGATTTCACTTCAAAGAGAAATTCTGAATAATAATACTGCTGTACCACCTTGGCCAAATGATTTTATTCCTCAAGAGTTACCCTTTGAGCCATATCTTATTGGATCACCCAGACCGCCTTCATTAAATGAAATTGGTTGGAAAGACACAGCTCTTGTTTATCCAAATACAGTCACAATTGTTCGTGCGAGATGGGCATCTCAAGATGGTTCATCTTTCCCATTTGATGCAACTGTTGGTCCTGGCTATGTTTGGCATTGTCATATTCTTGAACATGAAGATAATGAAATGATGCGCCCCTACAAAGTCCTTCCTAGTCTAGGAAGCACAAGTTTCCCAATGACTGAAATCGTAATAATAATTCTATTAGTAATCTTAGTAATTTCATTAGTTTTTATTCTTAGGAGACGAAAACAAAAAAAGATGATTAAAATATCTTAATTTTTGTTAAGATTTTTTCTGATTCTTAATCATTACAAGATTAAATAATCCAATCACTATCGCGATCGAAGTGGTCGCTACTAAAACCAAGAACAAAAGAGTATTATCAGTGGAGATTACGGTTTCAGGCACAATACTTGGTTCAGAAGGTGACTGTACTGATAATCCTATTGCTTTCCATGAACTAAAATATGGATCACTTCCAAGAAATCTTGCAGCAACTGTATATAGTCCGGTAATCGGTGGAGTGAACTCAAAACTGAAATGTCCGTAAAGATCAGTTACTGCAAATCCTAGATCTTGTTTACTTCCTGTTGAGTCTTGTATTACTCTTATTTGCACTGGAACTCCAACCACTTCTGTTGGGCATGGTCTTTGCATGTACAAATATTCCATCCATCTGGCCATATCATTGTTTCCAACTGCAGGTTCTCCTTGAACTTCTGGAGATAAATCCGAAACATATCCTTCTATTAAAATTGAAGAACCTTGAGTTGCGATTGTGGGAGATACTATAATGTCGACTGATGTTCTTGCTCTTCCAAAGCAATAAATAATTCCGTTATATTCGTTTTTTGCAATTAGCATTTCTTCTCCAATTGCTTTTAATCCTCCTGCGAAATCTATTTTCCAAATTTCTTCTCCAGTAGTAGCGTTTAAACAAAATAGTCTATTTCCTATAGGTTTTGGTTCAACTGGAGTGGGTTCCATGGTGCTAACATATAATTTGCCGTCTGCAACAACAGGATTTGATGAAAAAGCCCAAGTATCATACAGAGTTTCACCAAAAGAATTACCTGAATAAAAATTCCAATTAGTTTGTCCAGTTTCTGTGTCAAAACAATAAACATGACCATCAGCACTCAATCCGTACACATTACCATAAGCTACTGCTGAATCGTTTCCCCAAATTGATCCCCAGGGATATTCTGCTTGTTCACTGGTCCATATTTTTTCTCCATTTAATAGATTGTATGCGCGAAATACCATTCCTTCTCCTGGAACGAATATTTTTCCATCTGCGATACTTGGATTTCCAACTGGATTTTCTTCCAATGGAAGAACCCTGCTCCAAATTGTTTCACCAGTAGTAAGATTAACGGCGGCAGACTCATTAGGCCACTTATTAATCGCTAAACCAACATTTCCCCGAATTAAATTGAAATCATAACTACAACTTACATTTGAAAATATTAAATCCTTAAAACTAGTGATTTCTCCCAAAGAGGCATTAGATTCTATGATCCTATTGTCTGTCTTCCAGGTTATTAATCGTCCATTGGAGAAACTATAGATATATGGTTCAGAATAAATTCCTGGAAGAACATTTTGAACTCTCAGGGTTTCTAATCCTGTAAATGGATCATATTTCACAAAATCTTCTCCAATTTCCCAAAGTTCAGCAACTCTAGCTTCCCCATCAGCAAGATTATGTTGGTGAGAAGCTACACCAATCGTCGGGTTAATGCCTTGCCTAACCCAAAGTTCTTCTCCGGTGTGGACATCTATACAATGTACTCCATCTAAAGCAGAATAATAAGCTAAACCAGCTAGAATAATATTAACCCCTTTACTACCCCCCACGTAGCTTGTTCCATTATATTTACCTCCAATTAACCCTGTTACCCCAGTTTGCCGAGTCCACAAAATATGAGGAGTAATAGGTGCAGTGGTATAAGGATTGAAATTATTCATAGATGCATTATACCCTTGTTGTGACCAATCCCCTGCATAGACATTCCATTCTCTATTTTCTGAGTTAATTGGTCGCCACCAATGAGTGTACGCTGTTGGCAGTTCAGTGTAAATCCATTCAGGTATTGGATCAGTTTGAACCACAAATTCTTGAGTTGAACTAATAGCAGATAAATATATGTTACCTGCTATAATATCTCCACCCGGATAGATAACCTTGATCTGCCAAGTTCCTATTTGATTAGGAATATAATCAAATAGGAATGAACCAGTTCCTATTATTTCGGTATCAAATGGACCATAAGTATCAATTGAACTGTCTGGTTTTTGAAATTCAACTGTTAAATCATGGTAAATCTGATAAGAAGTTGTGGAAGGAGTAATCCATAATGAAACTTGAAGTTTTTGATCAACTTGAACTGGGTTTGGACTCACGCCAACATAGACATTAGTTTGAATATCTGCTGCTGAAACAGAATCAAGTGTTGAAATTGAAATGACTGTTAGGAATCCAACAATAAATAACGCTTTAATTTTTTGTTTATTATTAAAGAAGCTCATTTCAAATATGCTTCCTATCTTTTAGATTTCTATAATAATGAAAATTGTATCTAATTTCTGAAAGCTTTTCATTAAATAAAAACCTTTAGTAAAATATTTACGATTATTCATTTTATCAATTTATTGCTCATCAATTGCAATTAAAATATAAATCAGCTCCAAATTCTATTTAATTAAATCTAATCGAGTTGAGAGGCGAAGTTTTGTGACGTACGTTTTTAATATACCTTTCAGGGAGAACAATAAACTTGAACAGATAATGTCTAATGTTCAACAAGATTCAATGTTGAACAGTTATTGGAAATGTTCAAATGTTATGGCCATTGATCGAATGGGTTATACTGATCATGGGCCAACTCATGTGAAAATAGTTGCAAACTTGGCTTTGAAATTAATAAGAATCTTAATTAAAAATGGAATTCAACCTAGTATCGTAAAGAACTACAATATGGAAAATAATGACAGTGAAGTTGTTGTTGTATTAGGCTCGATTTTCCATGATCTGGGAATGATAGTTCAAAGAAATGATCATGAAAAATATAGCGTTCTAATTGCTTCAAAATTTCTTGATAAATTCTTAAAAAATGTATATTCTTTAGAAGAACAAGCAATTGTTACTTCGGAAGTTTTACATTGTGTGGTTTCTCACGAACGACCTAATAATCCACTTACCGTTGAAGCTGGAATTGTAAGTATAGCAGATGCTTTAGATATGGAATCTGGTAGAGCAAGGATCCCTTTTGAGGCAGGGAAAATTGATATTCATTCGGTTTCTGCTTTATCCATACGTAATGTTGAAATTATTGAAGGCAGAACAAAACCAATTACTGTTAAAATTACTATGACAGATTCAGCTGGGATTTTCCAAATTGACCAATTATTAAAACCAAGGATTGAAAGTTCAGGTCTTTATAATTTTATTCATGTACTTGCCGAAGTGTCAAAATGTCAAGATGAATGTGTAGTGGATAAATTTGAAGTTTAGAATATAATTATTGAAAATGGAACTAGAGCAGAATAGTCGATTCAGTTGGTTTTGGTGTTTTTGCAACTAAAATTCGTAATGGTTGATCCGATTTGTTATACCAACAATGAACTATCTTTGCAGGACTATGGATAATAGAGTCTTTGTTCACTTCCTTTTTTTCCTCCCCAATTTCAACTATTCCAGTTCCTTCTAAAACATAAAAGAAAACATCAACAGGAGTAATGTGTCTTCTTAATGATTCACCTGGTTGCAAAATTAGTACAATAACCTGAGCGTTTTTGTGAACATAAATTGGTCTCGCATCTACTCCATGTGGATTCTTTGAACTTTCTGTTTCACTAACTTTTGTAATTTCCAAGATTATCGAATTCTCCAAATTACTAGTAGCTTTGTTTTAATTTTTATTAGATTGTTCTTGAGCTTTTTTCTGTTTAAGTTCTTTTATTGTCATTGGTTTCTTTCGTCCGTCAAAAACATGATGCAATGCTAATATTGGATTTTTATATATTAATCTTGGACCTGAATATCTCATAATTGTTTTTGCTTTTTCTCTTCTTTCTGGTTGATAGCAATGAACTAAACATTTTCCACATGTAGATTTTTCTTCCTGAAAAGGACATTTATCTAACCGCATGTAAGCGTATTCTAAAAATTCTGTACAATCATCGCACAATTGATTTCCTTTCATGTCATGATGACCTTTGCAGTAAACGTGAACCATTTTGTTTATGGTTTTTTTCTCTCTTCTAATTCGCGGATGTTGTTGAGTCATATTCTTTTTATTTCCTTATTAATTTTGATTGCTAATTGTTGTTTATTTGACATTTTCCACCCGTAGGACAATATTTTTCGGCATGAATTTCAATTGTTTTAAAAAGTGAACCCACTGTCTCTTGATTGGCGAAATATATCCGTTTTTTTCCTTGACGTTTTGAATAAATAAAATTACATTCAAGAAGAGGTTTTAGGTTATGCGAAACCATGCTTTGTTCTTGTCCAAGATTTTCAGTCAGTTCTTTCACGCTCATTGGTTTTTTCATTAACTGTTCAAGCGTAGCCAATCTTGTTGGATTTGCAAGATTAGCAAAGAATTTGTAACAGATTTCGCTTAACCCTTTTTTCATTTTTAGCACTTGACTATATTTACTCAAGTATGGCTTTTAGATCTTGTTCAGGAGTTGTTATCGGCATTATGTTGAAATTCTTAACTAGTAGATCGAGAACATTGGGTGTAATAAAAGCAGGTAAACTTGGTCCTAGTCGAATGTTTTTGATTCCAAGATGAAGTAATGTCAACAGTATAGCTACAGCTTTTTGTTCATACCACGAACACACAATTGACAATGGCAGATCATTTACTCCTACGCCGAACACATCTGCTAATGCTACAGCTACTTTAATTGCAGAGTAAGCATCATTACATTGGCCAACATCTAATAGTCTAGGTAAATCACCGATTGTTCCTAGGTCTTTATCAAAAAATCTGAATTTTCCACAGGCTAATGTTAGTATAATTGTGTCTTTAGGAGATTTCTCTACGAATTCTGTGTAATAGTTCCTTCCGGGTTTTGCTCCATCACAACCTCCGACAAGGATAATGTGTTTTAGATTTTTGTTTTTGACTGCTTCTACAACTTTGTCTGCTACACTTAAAATGGTGTTTCTTGCAAATCCTACCATTACAGTTTTTCCGTTTGTATCTTCTTTGAATCCAGGCATTTCTAATGCTTTTTCGATAACTGCTGTGAAGTCTTTATTTTCAATATGAGTTATTCCTGGCCAGCCAACAAGTCCTGTTGTGAAGATATTATCTTTGTAATTATCTAACGGTCGTTGAAGACAATTTGTCGTCATTAGGATTGCTCCTGGAAAATCTTTGAATTCTCTTTGCTGGTTTTGCCATGCAGTTCCATAATGACCGTAGAAATGTGAATACTTTTTCAGTTCAGGGTAACCATGGGCAGGCAACATTTCTCCATGAGTGTAGATGTTAATTCCTTTTCCTTCTGTTTGTTTTAGAACTTTCTCTAAATCTTTAAGATCATGTCCAGAAACAAGAATGGCTTTGCCTTTTTTGACTCCTAGAGGAACCCTAGTTGGAACTGGATGACCATATGTTCCAGTATTTCCTGCATCTAAAAGTTCCATTGCTCTGAGATTTATTTCTCCACATTTAAGAACTAAACCGACAAGATCGTTTATGCTTAATGTTTTGTCTAAAACAGCAGAAAGTGCTTCATGAATAAAGGCAAATACTTTGTCGTCTTTTTGACCCAGAATATAGGCATGGTCAGCATAAGCTGCTACGCCTTTTATTCCATATATCAAAATGTTTTGAAGTGAACGTGTGTCTTCATCTAAACCTGTATCTGTTTTGAAACCCTCTAATTTACCCTGTTCTACCAATTCGGATAATGTTGTTTTTGGAACAAACCGAATCGGACGAGTTTCTTTGACTGAACCTCCGGCATTTTCAACTTTTTTGCGCAGGGATTCTCGTAATTCTACTGCTTTATTGATTAGTTTGACAAAACTGTTTGGATCAAAGTTTACATTTGTTAATGTTGAAAAGAGTGCTTCACATGTAAATATGTTTACTTCTTCTTCAGTTATGTCTAGTTTTCTGGCAGCGACGGCTACTTGAGAGAGACCCATTAACGAATGCATTAATAGGTCTTGTAGAGCTGATACTTCTGGGGTTTTTCCACAGACGCCAAATGTTGTGCAATTTTTTCCTTCTGCTGTCTGTTCGCATTGGAAACAGAACATTTGTTTTTCATTCATGGTTTTCACTTCATGTATTAAATGAATTATTCTTCATATGTATATTCTTTCATATAAACTCTTTGGTAACCAATAAAATTACAGAACCTCGGTAATTCAAAATTAAAATTCGATACCTATTGAAGTAGGGATCATCGAAAATGAATTACCCTGACCACCCCAAGTTTTTCCAGCCCTTTCATTACGAGTTAGCGGAATTAGAGGTCCAGTAGTAGATGATGAATTGCCTAAATATGTAGAATTTGGTTGAAAGATAGCAATTCATTTAACCAAAACAGAAATCACTTAACTAGAATCACCAATTTATTTCTAAGATGATTTTAAAAGTAGAAGAAAAAAATACATTTTTCAATCTTTTTTCTTTGATTACATTTTATTTTTGTATATGAGAAAAATTAATGATATTATTGCAATAAAGAATAATGAAATTAAATTGAAGATAGAAAATTCAGGTATGATGGTATAGCCAAAATAATTTCCAAGATTATCATTTGTAATGGAATTATTCATGATGTCATAGACAGTTATTTTGTATTTAACATTAGTTCCTTCAGGCATTGTTGGAATATTTGCTGAATAGCTATTTTCTGAAGTTAATTGCATTGTGATATTAATCCAAGTTGTGTCATTGCTGTATGAAAGTATAACTTCTCTAACTCCATTCGTTGCAATAACACTTACAAAAATTTCTACGTTCTGATTAACAAAAGGTTCCGCAGGGAAATTGGTAGGAATACCAATGTCTATTACTGCATTATTTGAAGTAAGTTTGTAGATCTTGTTATCGAATGAGCAAATATAAATTGAATTTTTTGAATCTGTTCCAAATGATGCTATATTCAAATTTGTGTCTATAAGTTCTGAATTATCCGGATCATTAATACGATCATATTTTAAAGCCCATATTCTTCCGGATCCGTAATCCCCGTAGATGTAAGATCCAACCAAATCAGAAAAAGTTGTGCCTCGATAAACAATACCTCCTATAATTGAATTTCCTAAATCTCTACCATATTCGTATATTGGTAATTCAAGCCCATTATCATCACATCCTTGAGATGGTGAATAACATGAACTCGCTTCCATTATATTCCAACCGTAATTCTTACCTTTTTCAACAATGTCAATTTCCTCAAAACTATTTTGTCCAACATCTCCTACCCATAACATCCCTGTCAAAGAATCAAAACTGAATCTCCAAGGATTTCGAAAACCATAAGCAAAAATTTCTTCTCTATATCCTTCTATGTTTCCAAAGAATGGATTATCATTTGGAATAACATATCTTATTTCATCTTGTTGGTTAATATCAATTCTTAGAATAGAACCTAGCAAGGTGGCACGATTCTGTCCATTTCCAGCAGGATCCCCTCCTGAACCCCCATCACCTAAAGCTACATAAAGATAACCATCTGGACCAAAAGAAATCTGCCCACCATTATGATTACTATAGGGTTGATTAATTTCTAATATTACAAATTCACTATTCTTATTTGCTAAAGATGGATTATTTTCAAATACAGAATATCTAGCAATTACAGTTCTTCTAGGATTATCTGCTACATAATTGACAAAGAAAAAACCGTTGGTTGAAAAATTAGGGTGAAATGCTAAACCCAATAGCCCTTGTTCACCCCCAAAAATTATCCGATCTGAAATGTCAAGAAAAATATTTACATTCTGGATATTCTCAAAATTTTCAAAAATATAAATTAATCCCGATTGTGAAACTACAAAAAGTCTATTGGTTTCGTCACCTGGATCATAAATTCCAACCGGTTGATTAAATGAGACATTCGGAAAAGCTTCAGTTAATTCATAGTTTGATTGTGAATTAGCAATTGGTAAAGAAATAAATTGTAAAATAATTACGCCTGTAATAACGGTAGAAATTAAGATTAATACCAGAAATGGCATTCTGGAAATATTCATTTATTAAAACACTTCGATATCTTGGAAGATGACTGCATTTCATATATTTTTCTTAATAAATATATTTTAACAAGTGTCTAAAAAAGGTCCTAAGAAATTTAAAACAGAATAGAAAAATTTGTGGTTAAAAATATCTACATTAATTTCTTCCCAATATTCCAAGCTTTACCAATTTTTTCTCCAAGTTTCCAATAGCTTCTGTCGCTCATGCTAAAAAGAAAAGGTTGGACTTTACTTAAATCTAATACTCCTTCGGTTAAAACTTGTTTATCGCAAAATGTTTTTACAATTTTACCAATGAATATGTCGTGATTAGGAAAATCAACAGTTTTTATCAATTCACATTCCAT
>JARRMB010000016.1:0-22853 GCA_037386325.1 Candidatus Bathyarchaeota archaeon | reverse complement strand
AATAGGGAATATTAAAAAAGAGCATTAATGTACTCAGATTGTCTAGCCCGGTGGTGTAGTGGCAATCATGGAGGCCTTTGGAGCCTTCGACGGGAGTTCGAATCTCCCCCGGGCTACCATGTGTTAAAATAAATTGATTATTGTAGGTATTAATCCTTTTTTAAGCTGATTTTAAGTATAGAGTTATTGGGAATATAACATGGATTTCTTGCCAGGAAAGGTTCCAACCGACGTTTTGCAGAAAATAGTTTTCAAAAATCTAGGGATTAAACGCGATGATGTTATTTTAGATCCATCAATAGGCGAAGATGCAGCTATTGTGAAAGCAGGAAACCAAATCTTGGCCATATCATCTGATCCGATAACTGGAGCCGAAAAATGGTTGGGTTGGTTAGCAGTCCATGTGAGTGCAAATGATGTTGCCACACGAGGAGTCCAACCTCGATGGTTCAACTCCATAATATTATTACCTAAAAATTCGACGACTAAACGAATAGAGAAAATTTGTACACAAATGGATAAGGCTGCAAACCAGTTGGATATTGCAATCATAGGGGGACATTGTGAAATTACCCCGGGAATAGATCATTCGATAGTTACAGGATGTGCAATAGGAGTTGCTGACCAAGGAAAATATGTTACTTCAAGTGGAGCACAAGCTGGAAATAAAATTATCTTAACAAAAGGGGCAGGAATAGAAGGAACAGCTATATTGGCTTCAGATCGCAGAAAAGAACTTCTTGAATTTTTCGATAAATCTTTCCTAAAAAAAGCTGAGAGTTTTTTTGAAAAAATTAGTGTAGTAAAAGATGCTATGACAGCATTTAAAACAGGTGGAGTCAATGCTATGCATGATCCAACAGAAGGGGGGGTTGCTGGTGGAATTCATGAGTTGGCGGATGCAGCAAATGTTGGTTTTAATGTTTATGAAAAAAATATTAATATACAAAAAGAGACGCGCCAAATTTGTAAACATTTTAAGATTGATCCCCTTCAGCTAATAGGTTCAGGCTCACTCTTAGTTATCGCTTCAGAACAGAAAACAGACGAGATAATTGATCGCTTAACAAGAAATTCGATTCAAGCTTCCGTTATTGGTGAGCTAACCGGAAAGTCTTTTCAAAGAAATTTAATTAAAAATAATGGAGAAAAAACTAAACTGGTTAGACCAGTTAATGATCATCTTTGGAAGGCATTAGCTAAAAAAGAAAAAATTTAATCAGCGTGTAAAAGATTTCTTGGTGTAACATATAGTCTGGAATCAGTTTTCTATCGTTTAAAATTCTGGTCTCAATTTTCCAAGTTTTTTGTCCAAACAGGCCTTTATGAAACCATAATATTCAGGTTCCGGTTTAGTTGGCCTACTCTTAAATTCACCATGAAATTGGGAAGCAAAGAAAAAGTAACTATCAGGAAGCTCTAATATTTCTTTTCGTCTACTATCAGGACTATTTCCCGAGAAAATCATTCCTTTTTGTTCTAAAAGATTCCAATAATCAGGATTGACTTCCCATCTATGACGATGTCGCTCCAAAATCTTTTCTGAATGATAAAGTGTATAGGCAATTGTATTTTTATGAACCAAAACTTCATGAGCCCCCAAACGCATAGTTCCTCCCTTATTATTCACGTTTCTTTGTTCAGGCATTAAATCAATTACTGGATGTTTAGTAGATGGATTAATTTCAGTACTATTAGCATCAGTAAAACCGCAAACATTACGAGCAAACTCGACGACTGCTAACTGAAAACCATAACAGACACCTAAAAATGGTACATTGTTTTCACGGGCAAACCTAATACTACTAATTTTTCCTTCTGTACCTCTTGGACCAAAACCGTAAGGAATGAAAATTCCGTCATAACTTCCCAGAATTTTTAATTCATCCAAGTTATTTTCTAAGCGTTCTGCCTCAATATAGTCTACTGTAACTTTTGTTTGGCAAGCGGCACCAGCATGGCTAAAAGCTTCATTCATACTTACATAACTGTCAACTAAACCAGCATATTTACCAATAAGGGCTATCTTAACATCATGTTTAGGATTTTCAAAACACTTAACAAATGATTTCCAATCTTTCCATTCTGGATTATTTCGTGAAATCCCTAATCGTCTGCAGACATAATCACCCATGCCTTGTTGATCTAAAATTAAGGGTACCTGATATATTGATAGAACATTAAAGGAACAGAAAACCGCTTCTTTAGGAATGGTCCCAAAAAGTGCCACTTTTCTTAAGGTTTCCGAATCAATCATCTTTTTGCATCGGGCAACAATAGTGTCAGGTTGAATACCTATTCTTCGTAATTCGTTAACGCTGTGCTGGAGTGGTTTTGTTTTCATTTCCCCAGTTACATCCAATATCGGAACAAGGGCCAGATGAACGTACAACGTGTTTTCGAAACCTTCTTCTAATCGCATCTGACGAATTGCCTCTAGAAATGGCAAGCCCTCAATGTCGCCTACTGTGCCTCCCAATTCAGTTAATACAATTTCTGCTTTCGATTGTTCAGCAACATTACGTATACGATTTTTTATTTCATTAGTTACATGAGGAATAATCTGAACACATCTACCCAGAAAGTCTCCTCGTCGTTCACTATCTATTACGGTCTGGTATATCTGACCAGTAGTTACGTTATTTTCTTTAGGTAAATTTATGTTAAGAAATCTTTCATAACCTCCTAGATCGAGATCTGTTTCACCCCCATCCTCTGTGACGAAGACTTCTCCGTGTATATAGGGGTTCATGGTTCCAGCATCAACATTCACGTAAGGGTCAACCTTGATTACGGTAATATCAAAACCTCTAACTTGAAGCATTTTACCTATAGAAGAAGTTACAATGCCTTTACCTACAGATGAAAGTACACCACCAGTTACAAAAATATACTTGACCATCTAACATGCCCTCAAATAATAAACCCCTAAACTACATTTGACGTTAAAAATGCTTTCTACAAGATAATGTATCTACTTTATTTTGAATATTTTTCTAAATTTTCCATTTTACTACGATTTAAAGTAACAAGAGCTAATTCACCTGCTTCCTCAATTGTTGCACCTAAACAAACAAAACCATGATTTTTCAAAACGATTAGCTTACTTTTCTCTAAAATCTTAACAACTTCTTTTGCTAAACTTTGAGTACCAGGTGAATATTCTTTCCCGGTTACAGGTAATTCTAATTTTTCAGCATTGCCTTCCAAAAAAATTGTGTTACTCTTTTCATCATAATTTTTAATATAAACGAAACTGTCATCCATTAAATTCTCCTTATCCTTTAAACCAGAAGCAGTGATCACAAATCCCTTTTTGAACCTAAAACTTAGATTACCTGTGTAATTTCCTTTAATCTCAGGAGTCAAACCTTGTTTTTGAAATATTTTGCTCCATTTCTTAAGTTCATCAATTTTGGCATTAAAAGGAATGTTGTCAGATAAAAAAACTGTTTTGAATCTTATTTTTCCTTCCTTCATTATATGGTCACCTACTATGTTTGAGTTAAGAATTTCTTTGATTATCCATAAAGAAGTCTACAGCCATTTTTTCCGTCTAAAATAGGCAAGCATTACTAAACTTATGGTAAGCATCACAGCGTAAACCATAGGATAACCCCAAGGCGAATTTAGTTCAGGCATATATTTGAAATTCATCCCATATATTCCGGTGACAAGTGTTAAAGGAATAAAAATGGTTGCTATTATCGTTAAGACTTTCATTACTTCATTCATTCTGTTACTAACACTTGTGAGATATATGTCAAGCATCCCTGAAAGCGTATCACGAAAAGTCTCTAATGCATCAATTACCTGAATTGTGTGATCATAAATATCTCTCAAATAAATATCGATAGATTTCTCGATAAGAGGTGATTCCCATCTTTCTAGTCTTCCTATTACTTCTCTAAGAGGCCAAACTGATTTACGAAGAAAAATCAATTCCCTTTTCAAAGTGTGAATCGTGTGTAAAATTTCTGGTGTCGAATTATTGATCAAATCATCCTCAATATCCTCAATACTTTCTCCGATTTTTTCCAGAACCGAAAAGTAATTGTCAACAATGGCATCTATCAAAGAATACGCAAGATAATCTGTTCCCATTTTTCTAATACGCCCACGATCAGTTCTTATTCGTTCCCTGATAAGATCAAAAACATCTCCTTCATCCTCTTGAAATGAAACAAGGTAATTTGAACCAATAATTAGACTAACTTGTTCAGTCTTTGTTTGAGTCTCTTTTTCATCATAATGAAACATTTTTAAAACTATGAATAGAAAATTTTCAAAATCTTCCATTTTTGGACGTTGCCCTGTATGCATAATATCTTCAAGTACCAATGGATGAATTTTGAATTTTTTTCCAATTTTTTCTATATTTTCAAACTGGTGAACGCCATCTATATTTATCCACGTTACAGCAGGTTTATTCTTTATCGGAAAACAATCGTCAATCGACTTTACCTCTTTTTCCTCAAATTGGTCATCTTTATATTGAATGCAAGTAACTTTTACTTTTTCATCTTTCTTTTTTCCAACATAAATTGGAGTTCCAGGAGGGAGACCCGATTTTTTTGACAATTTTTTAAAAAAACGTGACGTAACATTACACCAAAAAAGAATCTTTGGGATAACTATTTAACATTTAATATTAACTTGTGTTAGGTTTTAAGATTACTTTCAACGATTTACCTGCTTCTGCAACCAACCTGAAACCTTTTGCAGCTTCCCGAATGTCTAATGTGTGTGTTATCATTTCAGATACGTTGATTTGTTTTTTAGATAAAATCTTTAATGCTTCTTCAAGATCCGTCGGAGAAGCACCATAGGATGTTTTTATTGTTGTTTCGTTTCTCCAGAAATCTGTTATAGGGATAGGAATTTTTATTGATGGATCTGGAACTGCAAAAAATAGAATCGTTCCTCCCCTATCCACACAATCTAAAGCGGTTAAAGCTGCCGTCTCTGCACCAGTGCACACGATGACCTTGTCTCAATAAGATAATCTGCTCCAAACGTTTTAGCCAATTCAAGACGATCAGGATTTATGTCTACAGCAAAAACATTTTGAACACCTTTTATTTTTGACAATTGTATATGTAATATTCCTGCCATTCCGCTACCTATGATTAGAACATTATCGCACTTATTGATGTCCGCCAGTCTTTGCCCTCTAATTACGCATGCTAGGGGTTCAATGAAAGTACCCTCTTCAAATGACATGTTTGGTGTTAACTTATAGATTCCAGTTTCTACATTGATCTTTGGTACACGTATGAACTGTGAAAAACCACCTGGGATGTAGTTGGTTGTGTGAAGAGTCTCACAGGCTGTATGAGAATCTTTCATGCAATAGCAACATTGATTGCATGGAACATGATGAGAAACGAAGACACGTTCTCCAATCCGATATTTGGTTACTTTTTTACCTACTTTTTCAATTATTCCTGTTGCTTCGTGACCTAAGACTCTGGGAGCTTTTGGTAATCGGTACCATTCTAGTACGTCTGTACCACATATTCCGCTTGCCATCACTTTTAACAGAATTTCTTCTGGTCCAATTTCAGGTTTCGGTATATTTTCTATTCTTATATCTTTATTGTTATAGTAAACAGCTACAAGCATTGGTTCACCAAAAAAGGGTTAGAGAAGTCTATACCTTCCTTGTTTTTTCATTTTCAAATAGATCTTGGGCTTCTTTAGGTGTCAAATTTTCGTGGATTACACCTCTTATGGCGCGTATCATAGCTACTGGATATTGGTGTTGCCAGATATTTCGTCCAAGATTTACACCTATAGCACCTTGTTGTAATCCATCATAAACAAATTCAAAAACTTCTAATGCTGTATCAACTTTTGGTCCACCGGCGATTACAACTGGTACAGGGCAACCTTCTACAATTTTGTCGAAATCCTTTTCACAATAGTATGTCTTAACCACTCTTGCGCCAATTTCAGCAGCTATTCTAGAGCATAAACCAAGATAGCGTGCAGTACGTTTTTCGAGCTCTCTACCAACTGCAGTCACTGCCATAACAGGTATTCCGTAATCTTCACATTGGTCAACTAATCGAGCAAAATTGATTAGAGTTTGATGTTCATATTTACAACCAACATATATAGACATCGAAACTGCACTAGCATTGAGACGAAGTATTTCTGTAATCGATGTTATTTGACCTTCATTGGATAGATCGTCTCCTACTACACTATTTCCTCCTGAAACTCTCAAAATCACTGGTTTTTCGATTGCAGGATCTATACAATTTCTAAGAACACCTCGTGTCATCATTATTGCATCTGCATATTTGATTAAGGGTTTAATTGTTTCTCCAGGTTTTTCGAGTTTCCTAGTTGGTCCTTGGAAATATCCATGATCAATGGGTAAAAAAAGAGCTTTTCCATCTTTTTGTATTAATTTAAAAGATAAATATTATTTTAAAAATTGGTCAAATTTATTCAATAAGAAAAGTTACAAAAAATATAAAGGATTCATTCAACCGTTTTAGGTTAGCTATTGGGCTCGTGGTCCAGTTGGTTAACTCGATTTGAGGCCAAAAGACGTTTCCCTCACGCGGAAGAGATCGCCGGTTCAAATCCGGCCGAGCCCACCATAAATTTTATTTCAAAGATTTTCTTGTATCCTTTTGGCTATTTCATCAAGTTGTCCTCTTTCTGGACTTAACTTATGGTATTTAATTATGGCTCCAGGAGTTTTCGACATTATATCACCACTAAATCGAGGTATCACATGAACATGATAATGCATCACTACTTGGCCTGCTGCTTTTCCATTGAGCTGAAGAATGCTAATACCTTCGCAACGTGTAGCTTTCTTGACTGCAGTACATGTTCTTTTAATAATTGGAGCTATCTTAATCAGGGTTTTTTCCGGAATCTCGTATATATTTTCCCAATGTTCTTTAGGAATAATTAAGGTATGACCAGAATTAGCGGGATTTAAATCCATGAAAGCCAATATTGCAGAATCCTCATAAACAACACTTGCAGGAGCTTCACCTAAAACAATCTTGCAAAAAGGGCAATCGGTATTCACTATTTTTCATCTCTTTAAATGGTGTTTATTTTCAACTGTTAATACTTATCGTAAACTTAAGTAAAAAATAAACTAAGGCTTTTCAAAAAGATTAAAAAACAAGTTGTGTTTCATGATGAATGGCGCCGAGGTAGCTCAGTTTGGGAGAGCACTCGACTTAACAAGTAACTTTGTTGAGGGTGAAGCTGAAGACCGAGTTGTCGCTGGTTCAAGTCCGGCCCTCGGCACCATTTATATACTTTGGAATAAGTTAGCGACAAGAATAACACACTAGCGATAAACTATTATTTGGTTTTAGAACAATTACAGTTTTTCCACTTCGCAGCGCGCGCAATAAACGCGTACAACAAAATAATCCAATTATGCATGCAGAAATTGATTGCTTACATAATGCTGGAAGATTAGGAAAGTATGAAAAAACTATTTTATATTCTATTTTAATGCCTTGTTTTCTCTGCGCTGGAGCAGTTGTTCAGTTTGGAATTAAAAAGGTCATTATTGGAGAATCTGAAACCTTCTCTGGAGCGAAGAAATTTATGGAATCACACGGAGTTGAAGTCATCGATTTGAATCTTGATGAATGCAAACAATTAATGAAGGATTTTATTCAGAAAAAACCAGAGTTATGGAAAGAAGACATTGGAAAATTGTGACAATCAAGTCAAGAGGTAAAAGTTTAAAGAATCAATCCACAGATCACACAAAAGACTACGCGTGCATGCGCGTGGATAATGCGCGTGTATCAGTATTTTGCATTTTTTAAATCACAATTTGGTTTATGATTATATTTTTTTCATTTTGGGATAAAATGCGATCCATTGTACGTAATGTTCATAATTTAATGTTATAATCTTTCAGAGCCCGGGCTCTAGAAATAAATCCATTGTTGACATCCTCAATTATTCTTTGCTTATCCCTTTCAGCGGCTAAACCATAACCTCCGCCACCAGCTGTATGTAAGTGAATCTCATCATCTTTTTTCAATTGGAATGTCTCTTTGGAAGAGATTTTGTGTCTTTTGTTGTTCCTTTGAAGAATTACCAATGTTTTCTTTCCTTCTTTACCCCCAAAAAGACCCCAAGGTCCATGCCTTTCTCTATCTGCCAATATCGTAAAGGTTGTAGAATCAGAAGTCATTCTAAAAGATCTGATCACTCCTGAACCTCCACGATACTTGCCAGCCCCAGAACTATCGACCCGAAATTCATATCTAGTGATTAACATGGGCGTGTTTCGTTCTATCTCTTCTATTGGGGTGTTCAGAGTATTTGTCATATTGCAGTGTATTCCGTCGATTCCATCCATGCCTTTTCTTCCACCTAAACCAACAGCGATTGTTTCATAGAATGCCCAGTTTTTGCCATTGTGCATACCTCCAACCATTACATTGTTCATAGAGCCCCCAGATGCTGCTGGCACTTTTTCTGGAACTGCTTGGGAGAATGCACGGTATATTAGGTCGGCGTTTCTTTGGCTTGTTTCTACATTTCCTCCTCCAACTGGATGTGGGAATGTGGGATTAACTATTGTCCCTTTCGGGGCAATCACTGAAATAGGTGCAAAAGCACCTTGATTAGCGGGTATGTCATCTCCTATTAGGGTTCTGACTACAAAATAAACTCCGGAAAGTGTTACACCGAAAACTGCATTCAAGGGGCAATCAAGTTCTTTATTTGTTCCCTCATAGTCTATTTTGATTTCTTGGTCTAAGATAGTTAATTTTGCTTTTAATTTGATATCTTGACCGTTCGGATGCTCAAGCCAATCTTCTGCAGAATATGTTCCTTTATTAAAAGAGGATATTCTATGCCTCGTTAAGGATTCAGAATAATGAAAAGAATCAGCTACTGCTTCTTTGAAATTTTCCACCCCATACTTGGAAATAATTTTTTTGACCCTCTTTATTCCCCTAATGTTGGCCGCGGCTTGTGCTTTTATATCGCCCACTCTTTCATGGGGCATACGAGATTGTGAAGAGAAACGAATTAGAAACTCTTCAATGAATTCATTTTTAACCATTAAATATTCAGGATCTATGATGAAACCTTCTTCATAGAGTGTTTTAGCGTCCATACTAATGCTTCCAGGAACTCTTCCTCCGACGTCGGAATGGTGTGCCTTGTTAGCCGTGAATCCTAAGAGCTTCTCTTTATAGTAGATCGGGGCTACGACAGTTACATCATTTAGATGGGTGCCTGTTAAGTAAGGGTTGTTTGAAACAATCATTGAGTCTTCTTCTAAGGAGAGTTCTCTCTTACTTGAGGCGCTTATTAATTTCTTAAGTCCCCATGGAAGGGAACCAAGGTGTACTGGAATATGTTCGGCCTGTGCCATCAAATTTCCTTTAGGATCGAAAATTGCAGCAGAATGATCCATTCTGTCTTTGATGTTGGGAGAATATGATGCATTTCGTAGCGCGATTCCCATTTCTTCGCTTGCATAAAGCAATGAACTTCTGATTAGTTGCCCAGTAATTTTATTCAAAAGCACTCACCTCTTTAGCTCTATACCGTATTCATGCACTTCCCAGTTCCATCCGTGGTTAACTACCAAGGTAGAGTCGTATTCTTCAATTATAGCTGGTCCTTCTCCGTATGTTCCAAGGTTGAGCTCTGGTTTTGAATAAATGGGAATCTGGTGCAAGATGCCTTTAATCAATACTTCTCGATGTTCATTTGGGTCACCCAGTTGTCTGTGGTTCTGCTTTAATATTCTTCTTTTAAGACCAGAAGTATTTATGACTGCTTTAACTCTGATATTTACAATCTCTATTTCATCGTTAGATAGGTACCCATAAGTTTCTTTATGTTTTTCAGAAAAGTGTTGTTTTATATTTGCAGACTTGTGGTAGGGTATCCTCAACTCGAAGGACTGCCCACAGTACCTCGCATCAACATATTCTTGGAATATATACTTATGAAATCCTTCTTTTTTTAGTGTTTTAGAAGCCATCTTTCTGACTTCATCGAAGTATGGTTCAAGGAATGATTCCGTACTAAGTACTTGGAGGGAAAATGTCCGAGTAATATTAGCAACCAGCAAACCATAAGCTGAAAAAATTCCTGCGTGAACGGGTACAATGATATGGTTGATTTCTAATTCTTCGGCTAAGTCGCAGCAATGAATTGGTCCTGCACCTCCAAACGCAATTAATGTGTAATCTCTAGGATCTCTACCACGTTCCACACTAACAGTCATAATTGCTTTAGACATATTCAGGTTCACGAGTTTGATTATCCCTCCAGCGGTATCAGTAAGATTCATTCCCAATCTTTCAGCAATTACGTTAATTGACTGCTTGGCCAGATTAGAATAAATTGGCATTTTTCCTCCAAGCAGGTGATTCGGGTTGATTCTACCCAGGATAATGTTTGCATCAGTAACTGTTGGGTTTTTTCCCCCTTTTCCATATGCTGCAGGTCCAGGTTCTGAGCCAGCGCTATTTGGTCCAACACGAAGTGCACCTCCATCATCAACCCATGCAATGGTGCCTCCTCCAGCACTTACTTCTGACAAATCAATGAAGGGATATCGAACAGAATAGCCACTTCCCTTAATTGACCTTCCACTGTGCGTCCTTCCGGCTACCTCAAATTCGTATGATATATCACATTCACCATTGATAACGGCACCAGCTTTCGCGGTTGTACCACCCATATCAAATGTTAAAACTTTTTTTAATGAAAGAAAATTAGCAAGATGTCGCGATGCAAGTACACCCGCAGCTGGTCCAGATTCTATTACTGAGATTGGGAACTTTGAGGCATATGATACTGTATTCATTCCTCCGTCTGAATTCATGGCATATATCTGAGTTTGGAATCCTGAATTTTCTAGACTTCTCTTAAGATTTTTTAGATATTTTGACATTAATGGAGACAAAACCGAGTTTACAACTGTTGTGCTCATTCGTTCATACTCTTTATATTCTCTATCGACTTCGTTGGAACAGCTTATCGTTCCTATAAATTTCATATTCTGTAGGATTTCTTTCATACTCTTTTCATGTTCCTCGTTTATGTAGGAGTTAAGAAACACAATCGCTACTGACTCGAAATCTTCATTAACAATTTTTTGTGCTATTTTCTTTGCCTCATAAACATCGAGGGACTCTATTTCTTCTCCATTAGCCAAGATTCTACCGTGGACCGTAAATCTGTTTTTTCTTTTGACTAGGGGTTGGGGTCTTTTCGTGTAAAGATTATAGAGTTCTGGTCTTCGTTGTCTGCCTATTTCTAGAACATCTCTAAAACCATGGTTTGTAATTAGGGCTGTTCTCGCGATACCTGTCTGTGTGAGTAGAGCATTTGTAGCGATGGTTGTTGCATGATTGATAAGACTGACTTTTTTTGGTTCTCTGCACAAGTCACGTAGTCCTGAAAGAATTGCTCTTTCGGGTTTATCCTTAGTTGTAAGTATCTTTGCAATCTGTGATTCCCCAGTTTCCGAGTCATAAAGAATTAAATCTGTGAAGGTACCTCCGACATCGATTCCAATTTTAAATCTACCCAATTTGCCAAGCCTCTGTAATGCAATTGAATTTAAGACTTAATTCGCGTAGTCGTGATTCAATTTACTTCTGTTCATTTTTAGAGTATAAAATTTTCATTTATTAGACATTTTTATTATTGTTATTGCAAAGAATTTTCTTTGGAAAATTAAGGACATAATTAAGTGCTTCATCACTACTAATTGCAATATTCCATTTTTTATTTCTAACTGCATCTTTTTGAAGTTTGAGTCGCTAGTATACATTCGATTTTCTATAAACTCAGCAATCTTATAAAAAATAAGAAACTCCAACTATAAAGTTAATAAAAAAATAAATTTCCAAATTGTTAATTTGATTATTTGGTTCTTGATAGTTATTTTTCCGGAAGAACATAAATAAACAGTCCTCATTATTAATTGTAACTTAAGTCTTGATATATCTGTTATTACTCAGTTCGATATATTTCTACATAACAAGTTAAGAATTACGATTTCTAAATAACGATTTATTAATGAAAGAATTTGCTAAACAAATAAATACATAAAAATCAGAGTCACCCCCAAAAACATGATAAAATCTTGTTAATCACTAGAACGAGCTAAAACAATAATCAATAAAAATATAATCAAAACCACAATACCTGCTTCAAGAAAGAAGGGAGGAAATTCAAACATATTTCCTACTGTAAATTCGAATTCATTTTCTAAAAAGAAGTCTTCATTATCGATAGCATAAACAACTCCAATAACTTTTGTTCCATCGGGTTGTTTAGGAATTATCGCTTCATAAAATGAACCATTTTTAATCATAGGAATTTCCTGTGAATAACTTCCAATGTGATAAGTGAGTAAAACTGAATTAATAGTTGAAATTGCACTTTCTATTGTCGCTCTTACTATCACATCATCTTCTGCTTGCGGATTTCTTGGAGAATATTCAACATTAAACTTCTTGAATCCAAGTAAATATGAATTCCAGCCTCCATCAGAATAATCTGGAGGAGTCCAACCTAAGGGATTAACTTCTCCTGTGGCTTCAACCCATATCCAACCAAATTCTCGTCCATCGTCTGGAATGTCCCAATAATAATTCGCATTATCATATTCGGGTAGCCAAATTAGTAAAGCAACATGTTCAGGCGGCTCAACTAATGCTACTTCTATTTTTGATGCAAGGTAGATTGTAGCACATAAAAAAGCCATATCTTCACAGTCACCAATGGCAACTGAATAAGTTGTTTCATTAAACATATGCGCCATTTCATCTGCATTCCAAGCCCATTCAATCTGAGACTCACCATTCATGAAAACGTTATCTTCATCATAACCGTAATCTGTCCAAGTCTGGACATAATTTAATATCGCCTCTGCTCTTTCTACTCTATTTTCATAATTCTGTTCGAACCATTCCCCTATCTTATATGCTAGTTCTTTATCCGATCCGAGTGATTCATAAGCAAGATTAGGTAAAAATCCATCATCACCTGCATAATAATTTCTATTAATACCCCAACTGTCATACCAGTATCCATTTTTTTGACTAAATTTTGGCGGATAGACTCCTCCACTGGGAACGGCGCGAACTATAGATGTAAGAACAATTATTGTAATCACGAAAGCAGAAATATTGAATTTTATTATTTTTTTCATTTAATTTTCACTGGCTAACCTAGAGGGATCATAAGGCTTCCATAGATTAGTAAACCTAAAAATACTTCATATCCAAAAAGAAAAGCACCAACAGCGATTGGGGATTTGTTAATGTCATCTAAATCGATTCCAAACGGGGTCAGGTTAGCAAATACAAAATAGAAGATCCATCCGAAAATTAGACTTACAAAAAAGCTTAATCCAACAATAAATAGTCTTTGAAGATTAAAAAATGAACCGAAAATCACTGATTGACCTAGAAAAAATGGATTGACCATTGATCCGTAAACAACTAAACCAGAAAAAATTAGAAAACCCGTTAAAAAAAGGCTAGTGGCAATAGGATCACCTTTAATTATTTTAAATTCATTAATTTTTGTTGTAACATAGGTTAATATCTTCAAGGAAATTATTCCTAATACTAAACAAATTAAACTTGAAATAAATGCTCTAGTAAACCAAAGCAATAAAGCACTAAAGAATTCAGGAGCTATTGCCATAATATCACCTCAAATTTAATTTTTCTGCATTAAATGCATTTAAGATTGTCTATCATAAAAAATTTTGATATTTATTAATGATATTTTTATTTCACAAATAGAGAATTTGTTTATCTCACACATGGCGGATGAAAAAATAACTTCACTATTTTTCATCGAATTTTTAAAGAAAACACATTATTTACTATTAAAAAAAGAGTTGGAATTAAGGGACATGCACCCTTATTCTTCTAGTATTTTATTTGCTTCTTCCTCATAAGCAGCCATTACATATGGAATTCCAGAGATTTTTGAAGCCTCTTCAGTTAAAGCCATAAGGTCTTGACGGGAAATTGTAGAAAGCCTGAAGTTTCGACTTCCAGCCATGAGTTGCTGTAACCCAACCTTGAACTTTTGACAGTAAGTATAGATGCCAATAGCCCCTAACGGTATGTTTTTGATTTCTGAACCAAATTTTTCCTCAAGTTCTGCGTAAGCAACATAAATTTCGCTAACTTCAGTACCATATTTTGAAACAGATTTAGGTAAATTATCTTCTTCTATCCAATTTGCAATGTTTTTTCCAACCATACCAGGGATCATTAAACCTCTTCCCATGCATACTGCCTTGACATATGGACTACCCATTGCAAGAGCCTTGAATACACCATCTTCAGAAGAGAACCCGCCAGCCATTGCAATATCAGGAACTCGCAAACCTTTTCCCGTAAGTTTTTCACAATAATTGTAAGCTAAAGATTGCAGATAAAATGTAGGAATTCCCCACTCATTCATCATCGGCCAAGGACTCATACCAGTGCCTCCAGGAGCTCCATCAATAGTTAAAAGATCAAGTTTTGCCTCTGCACCATAACGTAATGCCATAGCTAGTTCCAATGGAGAATATGCTCCAGTTTTTAATGTAACTCGTTTAAATCCTAAACTCCGCAGACGATCAACTTCCTCTAGAAAACCTTCTTTGGTCACGAAACCTAATCTTGAATGCCGTTCAAATTCTTTAATTGCTCCTTTTTCAAAGGAAACCTGATTCTCTTTAAGTGTAGGATCAGGAGAAACAACATAACCTCTCTTCTTAAGTTCTAGAGCTCTTTTCAAGGTTTTAACTTTGATTTCTCCACCTATACATTTGGCACCCTGTCCCCACTTCAATTCTATTGTATCCAAATTATGCTTTGAAGAAACATACTCAGCTACACCAAATCGTGTATCTTCAACATTCATTTGGACTAGAAGTTCCCCGTACCCCTCATGAAACTGTCTATAAATCTTGATTCTTCGGTCCATTTCAGGCGATTTAGTGATTTTTCCTTGACTGTTTAATTCAAGTTCTTGATCAATTCCACAAACATTTTCACCACAAACAAGGGTTATCCCAGAAATTGCAGCTCCAATCGCAAAGTGTTCCCAATTTTTCCGGGCAATCTCCGTGGAACCCAGGGCACCTGTGAATATTGGAACTCTAAGCTTGACTTTTTTTGTCCAACCATATTCTGTTTCTGTATTGACATCAGGAAAAAGTGCAGTATCAGGATTTCCTTCAATTCCTTCCGGAAGCCCTTTTGCCCCTCGAGCATACCCCTGAATATTCAGATGGGAATAATCAACTGGATAATTCTTGTCAGCTCCTGCTGTTAGTCCACCAAATGGTCCAGGATATAATACTTCTCTACCTCTAAATGATGATAACCAGATTTCGCAACCACCTTTACATCCATCTAGGCATCGGGAACATATTCCAGACATCGGAGAAACATTCTTTGATCGATTGAATGTCCCAGTTGATTCATCTGCGTTTGGTCTTCTCAAATTCATTTCAAATTCATCTCCAAATTTTTGGATAAATTAAATTTAGGTATACGGCAACCTTCCGCCATTAAGAAGAAGATACATATAAGATTTTTCAAAAAATAGACGATATAAATATTAAACATTCAATTTTAACAGTTTAAAAATTAAAAACATGAACAAATATTCAATATTTTTTTCGAAGTAAAATATCAAACTATCTAAGAATTTAAGCAATGATAAAAATTAGTTTTAAAAATTAGATTATTAATAGAATATCGAAAATTAGGTTGTTTGTGTTTTATAGAAGTTAAGGATACCATGACAAGTACATGCTACTCCAATTGCCAAAGTGGCATTGTTATGAATATCATTCAATTCTTTCAAAAGATTAAACAGGTCATTTCCATTTATACCACCCAAACCCCCAACCAATTGTTGGGAATTTAATATTCCTGACATATTGGTATTTTCAAAAATACTAAATTCCAATATTTCATTCATAGAAGCAAATTTGGGTCTTCCAGTCAAAGCACAAACATTCCTTGGAGGCATACAATTTTCTTTGCACCTCATATTGGGAGACATATAACTAGTAACTATAATTCCCGAAGGCTCGTCAAAAAACAACACCAAACTCTGCGGAATATTTTTCAAGACTTTTTGAACACAATTTGAGTAAGGTGTTAGTTTTATTCTGCGCTTTGCTAACCAAAATTTTATTACATTAGCAATCGCATTACCAGGCATTGCAGTTACAATTATTTCTGGAATTGTAGTCTCCAGAAGCAACGCCAATATTTCTTCTGCATTGCCTTTTAGAAAAGCTGATTTCCCAGGTTGTAAAGTATTCAGAACATTCAAATCGGAACCAATAATGTCTATATCCGAAATTGCTTTACAATTGGAATCTAAATCAACCACTAGAACTTTTGCATCATTATTTTTTAGGTATTTGAGCGCATTTGTGCCAAATTTTCCTCCACCCATAACAAAAGCCAATTTGCCGCTAATGCGAGAAGCTCTGAGCATAAATATTCAACAAATCATTGATTTTCTTTGATATACTTAAATCTAAAGTTAAGATCTTGTCTAGATTCAAAAACAAAATTAATGGAAAACTTCATCTCTACAAAAAGAAATAAATGTCCTGAGTGTATTTGAAACATTCCTGAGCGGTCGTAGTCTAGTTTGGTAGGACATCAGCCTGCCAACCCTTTAAAGGGGCGGAACGCTGACGACCCGGGTTCGAATCCCGGCGGCCGCACTTTTTTCTAGATAAATAACACAAGATGTCTTTTCCAGAGAGAAAGTTCATAAAAGAGTTTTACTGCATTAATTTGCGGTTAATCATAAATGCGGTTGTAGTCTAGCCTGGTAGGACACAGACATCTGGTGTAAGCCTTCCAAGCCTGTAATCCCGGGTTCAAATCCCGGCGGCCGCACCACAAATTAATTTTTTATATGTCTCTCTACTGAGAATGAAGATTAGTCTAATTATAATATATTGAAAGCAAAAAATTGAGAAAATTATTAAAAATGTAAATTCTTACACATTTAGCGTATTACTTCTCGTTTCTTCCATCTAAGATTCTTGTTTCGGCATTTTCTGCATTTGATTGCACTGGCTGAATTTCGAACTCCACAATCTCGACATATTTTCATGTACAATCTGTGTTTCTGAGCAAGTGATTTCTTAAAGGGATCCATTATTGGCAAAATTGTATCACCATTAGCTAAAGTTAGATACGATTCAAATCATCTCTAACCTAAATATCTTTTCCTTTTAAAATCGATTTCTATAAGTTGACTTTTTGATATCCAAGAATTTCAACAATAATAGATACTTTTCTTTATGATTGATTTCTAGAAATTTTTAATTAAAAAACACAAAATAGAGAATAAAAAAACACAACTTTAAAAGGCTCAAACTCCACAACTCCTTTACTTCAGGGAGGATAAAAGACGGAGTGAAAACGGAACTATGCAATTTCTGCTTGAAGAGCGGAATATTGTGCTCAAAATGTCAGGGAAAATTAGAGTCTGGAAAAGTCAGTGATTCAGACTTTACAATCGCTCGTTTACTTTTATCTCTAGAGGAGCAATATCCTTCCCTTCAAGATGTGACTTTTCATAAAGCAGTAGAAGCAGATAGGATTCTAGCTATCCTTGTTGACAAGGGTGATGTTCCCCGTCTCTTAAGTCATGGCGGAAAGATAGTTCGAGAACTTAGCGAAAAAATAGGAAAAACAATTAGGGTTCTAGAGTACGGTGTAACCGAGAGAAAATTCCTTGAAGATTTGTTCGTTCCTTTGAGTATTCTTACGATAAACAAAATTTGGTTACCTGACGGAACCACTGAAACCCGAGTTATTTTAAAACGGGGACGTCGCAAAAGAATACCTAACGTAAAAGCTACAAAAGAAATTGCTCAAAAATTAAGAGGAATGACTCTTAGAGTAGAATTTGCTGATTAACTGTTGGGTCTCCAATGACGCTTGACAAAATGGGAGATTGGCGAAGATCTCATTATTCATCTGATATAGGACCTGAAATTGATGGTCAAGAAGTAATAGTTTTTGGTTGGGTTCAGGAAATTCGTGATTTGGGTGGTTTACGTTTCATTATATTACAAGATAAAACGGGGCAATTGCAAATAACTATTCATCGACATAAAGTTGCAGCTGATGTAGTTGAGAAAGCCGAGTCCTTACAAAAGCAATATAGTATTGGCATTAAAGGAACAGTAAAGAAGATGGGAAAAGCACCAGGGGGAGCAGAAATAGTTCCAGTTGAAATGCGAATATTTAGTAAATCTCAACAACCTCTACCTTTAGATATAACTGGAAGAACAAAAGCGGAAATAGATGTGCGTTTAGATTCACGTGTTTTAGATTTAAGACGAGAAGAAAACCAGGCAATTTTTAAAGTTCAACATGCAACCCTTGAAGCTACCAGAAATTTTTTATCAAGAAGAGGCTTCATGGAAGTTTTCACACCTAGAATAATAGTTTCTGCTACCGAAGGTGGCTCTGCATTATTTCCTGTTGCATATTTCACCAGAGAGGCTTTTTTAGCTCAAAGCCCCCAACTGTATAAAGAGCAATTAATTTTAGACTTTGAGAAAGTTTTTGAGATTGGCCCTTTTTTTAGAGCTGAAGAATCTCATACCCGTCGCCATCTAAGCGAATTTATTTCAGTTGATATTGAAACGGCCTTTGCCAATGCAGAGGATGTAATGAAAATCCTTGAGGAATTAATCCATGAAGTTTCTAAATATGTCAAGGAAAACTGTCAAAGAGAACTAAACCTTTTAGGTCATAAGATTAAGGTCCCTAGAATTCCATTTAAACGTCTAACCTACAGTGAGATTTTGCAAGAATTAGAAACCGAAAAAATTCACATTCCATGGGGTGAAGATATTCCCACTACAGCTTACAGGGCTCTTGGAAAACTTCATCCATACTATTACTTCATTACCGATTGGCCCACCAAAATAAAAGCATTCTACATTCAACCAAAAAATGAATCCCCTGAACTAAGTGAAGGATTCGACTTAATGTGGCATTGGGTTGAACTTTCCTCTGGTGGTACACGGATTCACTCTAAAGATCTTTTAATGAAACGCCTTTCAGAACAGGGTTTAAGCGTGGAATCATTCAAAACACACTTACAAACTTTTGATTATGGAATGCCTCCACATGCAGGTTGGGGTCTAGGTTTAGCCAGATTAATAATGGTTTTAACGGGAATAAAAAACATCAGAGAAGTAGTACTATTTCCAAGAGATCAACTTAGGTTAACACCATAAAAAATATTCACTCATTACTAATATCCTGCAAATATCAGATCGTGAGGTTTCATGAATTCACGTAATAGAACAGTAGCATAGCTACCACGATTCAAAGAAAATCCGAGCTTCATATATTGCGCACCTTCATTCTCTTTATCTTCAGATATTTCTTCTAAAACAAGATTCCAAGCAGGATTAAGCATTGCTCTAACTCTGCCTTCTGCAGTAACTTCCGGCATGAAAGATATTTTAAAAATTTCCTGAGTTACATTTTCTGCTTCAAGAATTGCATTCTCAATTTCTCCTTGTATTCCCTTCGATGGAGATTGATTTGAACCCACTAAAGGAGCAGCTGTACAAATTTTTCCCGTTTTTACTAATCCTTCTATTTTCTTTATGTTTGATAAATCTGTTTGATCACAATGATTCTCCATAGGTAATCCATTTTCATCAAGATTAATCACATAATCACCAATCTGTGGCTCATTTAGGGGAATACCTCTTTTTATTCTCTCACTGAGAAATCGGTTAAAAAGATAGGATTGATAGCTTTGAACAAAAAGTTTTCGAAGTCTCCTAGGCAATTTCCTGAAGGCTCCTACAAAATCAGTTGGATACTCACTCAAGTGTCGCAACATATCACGTTCATATCTGAGAAATCTGGGGAAATTTTCAAAACTTTCTTTGAAATTTAATGAGTCTTGGAGTTTTTGACGAGCTTCTCGTGCCTCTGGATGTTCATTTACACTTGGTTCTGCAAGAAATGCTAATGCAGCCTTTTTTGTGTCTCCTCGAGTTAGGTACTTGCCCACCTTATGGGTGTTGGGTCTTATTGTTCCAAAACGTTGGTGCCCAAAAAAGTTGGGAACACCTCCAATAGATTCAATTTCTTTTTGAACGCTTTTTGTCCTCTCTTCAATAACTGAAACTGGATGTTCTATGTTTCGTATATTTATATGGAATCTATTTCCCTTGATAAGTTGAGAGTACATTCTTTCTCTGGAAAAACGTTTAGGAATCAATTTGATGTCTTTAATTTCCAAATCTAAAACTTTATTTGGGGAAACATTTTGGAGACTAATATGTTGAGCAGTTAGAGCTTTTGTGTCTTTGATACCAGCAAACTTGATGCGTTTTTGACTTATCCGCAACCTTTTTGCAACTTCTCTAACTGCTAAAAATGTATCCCATCTTCTTTTAACCAACACACAGATTAAATAATTTCCCATTCCAGTTGGTTCCCAGCTTTCAATTTTTGGCGATACTTCTGCTAATGATCCATCAATAAGAAGCTCTTCAACTACAAAGTCATCTAATAAATTTCGGATTTTGCCTCCAATTCCTAGGGAGTTTGTATAATAGGTTTCGATTCCGATTTCTTTTTCAAGTTCAGGAACCTTCATAACATCAACCTTTAAAGAAGACGTAGATTTCCTGTAACGGAATCGACTTTATTTGATGGAGCAGGTCCAATTCCCAAACAAGTAGTGGTTTCTGGCGGAAGCTCGGTTAAACCTCTATCTACAATTAATGCTATAGGCAAATTCGCAATTCTAGCTTTTCTTTCTAATTCCAGAATCTCCTTTTCAGAGCTGACTTTGACAGCAATTTTACACTGACCTTCATTTATCCATGGATTCCACCACTCTGGTCGATTCTTCCTTGCATATTCTGCTGCAGATACTGCTGCATGTCCTGCTTGTGCAGCAATTTTACCCTTACTCATCTTAATATCTGTCCTTACTACAATAACCTGTTTATAAGAAAAATCTGATGAATTACATGAAATTCTTCCTGTCATAGCTAGTAGCCCCAATTAACATCCTAATTTCTTGGATTACATCTAAAACTCTTTCATAATAAATATGGTTACTTTCTTTCTGAAGAAATAAACCATGAAAACAGAAAATAACCGACAACTGCAAGTATCCCTGGATGTTTGACCATCGAAATAAGTGATCTGCCTTGAAAATCAATATCTCCAAATTTCTCAAGAACTTTGCTTATCCCGAATTTGTTACTCAATTCAATTACTTTATCTATCTTTTTGTCGGATAGGCTATCAAGCATTCTTCGCATCCGTAACATTGTTAATAAATCAAATCCCACAAGTTGCTTCCATTTGGATTGATAACTGGCAAGAAAACTTTCAGAATAATCCTGTCTATTCACAGATTCATATGCAACCTCACCTGCAATTTTAGCGCATGTTAATCCAAAAATTACACCACCTCCAGTTGTTGGTTTCACTTGAGATGCAGCATCTCCAACAACTATTAAACCATCGGAATATGTTTTAGTTAATGGTCCCTCTAAGGGAATTGGATGTAAGGATTTGTGAGTTATTTTAGCGTTTTTTAGTTTCTTAGAAGCAATAGGATGATTTTCTATAAAATTTTGCAAATATACACGGGGATCCCCTATTCTAGTTGCCAATCCAATTTTGGCTTGACCGTCTTTTTTAGGAATTATCCAAGCAAAAAAATATGGAGCAAATCTTTTCCCAAAATAAACCTCTACCATTTCTTTGTCTAAATCTTCAACATTGATTAGTTCTGCTTCGATTCCGCGTACAACCATAGAGCTTTTTAAACCTTTTAGAGCAGTCTTTTTTAGAATGGCAGATGAACACCCTTCAGCATCTATAACTAAATTTGATTCAACTCTTTCGGAATTTCTGTTTATTTTTACTCCTTTAATGATACCTGAGTCCAAAATTAATGATCGTACTTTTGATTTGAATTGATAGTTAACTCCTGCATCTTTAGCAAGTTCGGCGATATATCTATCAAATTGAGTTCTGTTAACAACATATGTTACTGGATTATTGCACCTCAATTCGAATTTCTTTCCAATAGGAGAAAAAAAGAAAGCTCCTTTAATCCGATTTTCGATGGCATCTTCCGGGGGTACTATTCCCATATTATTTAAACTCGAGATGTTTAAATGGCCAGCACAATGACTAGGTTCTCCTATAGTTTCATGTTCTTCACAAACAAGCACTGAGGCACCTAATTTAGCTGCAACATATGCTGCATAAGAACCGGATGGTCCTCCTCCAACTACTATAATGTCAGGTTTCTTTTTCACATCTCTTCCTCTATTAACATGAGATTATTATTCAAGGGAAGTTTTAAAAGATAGCATATATAAGAGGGCGTTGTATTACAAAACTTTCCTTGAGGTGTTGCTGTGAGCGAGAGAGAAAACATTGTTATGCCCAAGTGTATGTCATGTAACCGAACTATTCCTCCAGGTGAAGATGCGACAAAATCAAACTGCCCTAACTGTGGAGAGATACTTATCTGGCGTTGTGCTAAATGCAGACAGTTCGGAAGAAACTACCGGTGTCCAAAATGTGGTTTTACAGGACCATAGGAAATTAGCAGACTTTTTATTTATTTCAAAATATATTTTTTAATTATTTGTATTTTCTGAACATTATTTCATTGATTAAAGGAAACGAATAAAAAGTTAAAGTTTAATTGCAAAAATTTAAAAATATCCCAGAAGTAGTTGTGACCTTGATTTTTTTCTCAGTCACTACTACTTCTAATGTAAAATTAAAGTTGATATA
>JARRMB010000015.1:0-41243 GCA_037386325.1 Candidatus Bathyarchaeota archaeon | reverse complement strand
AAAATATACGTATCAAAGAATTGGCCCCTTTCCATTTCACATAACTGAACAAAACAAAAAAGAAATTCACAAACTTTTTAGAAATAATTACTTCGAATTATCTGAATCAAATATATTCAGTATGCAAAACAAAATGGGCAATTTGTTGGAACGATGGCTACAACTTGGAATATCAAGCTCAACATATGGTGCAATAATACTTTGGGATGGATCAATGACAGCGGGATTGATTAATAGTCCAGTAGAGGAACTGAATCGTATTTTAGATGTTGCAAGAAACCGTCTAAATACTGTTCTTGCATTTTCCAAAAATACAACCTTAAGATTTTTTGGCCAAAAATTAACTGATTATGCAGGGAGTACAATACCACCTTATCTCCTAGAAATAGATGGGTTAGACTCTTCTTTATGGCAATTTCTCTCTTTGGGAAATATTTATGTCGCAAAATTAACTCCCGGAATATGCTCATTCCGATTGGATATTGACAAAAAGATTCCACAAGAACAAACCATTACTGCAGTCCAGAATCTTATAGGAAGTGATCTTCTCATTCAAAGTTATCCAGAAACTTTGCGTTTAGCACATATTTATTCGACATTTACTGCTACTGAAGTGATTGGAATCCAACGTTTTATTTCTCAACAATATAAACTCAAGATTATTCATAGACCAAACGTACGGAAAATTTTGTTTGGTTCATTTGGAAAAGGAGCTGAAGAGTAAAAGTGCGTTTGTATAAGAAAGAAGGAAATAATATTCAAATACTCAGCTCTCCAACCGATAATGTGGAGAAAGGGGATTACCTTCTAATTGAAGATATAATGGCCAATAAAAAACTAGTAACACAGGTTATTGATGTACAATTTGCAAGTATTCCGGGGCTTCTTGAAGAACTCTTACGCGATTCTACAACAGAAGAACAACTTTCAGGAGAAAATTTTGATCCATTAAATATCTTCTCTCATATTAATAATATTCAAGATGCTAGGATTCTAAATTGCAAAATTAGAGGGTCAATTTTTAAAGATGTATTGCAAGCAAATTCTTCGTGGCTACCTTGTCGCTCAAAATCAGGAATAACAAAAATTCCAATAACTTCATTGTTGGGGGTTTGTGGAACAAAAAAAGACCTTCCAATCAACATTGGTAAAACAAAAGACGGATCATCTTTAGAAATAACTGCTCATGACCTTGACGGAAGATTGAATATAATAACCGGAAAGAAGGGAACAGGTAAATCTCATCTTTCAAAATTACTCGTTTTGGGTCTTGTTGATTACAATGCTACAGTAGTAGTTCTAGATCTTAATGGTGAATATACTGGTTTAGGAACTTCAACTGATGGAGGATATAACAATTATAAAAATAGAGTTAATGTGCTCACTCCAGGAAGCAATTTTAAGGTTTCTCTATCCACTATAGGGTTAAGTGTAATTTTGAAGATAATGATTAATGCCCTTGGTCTTCCTGGGACCTCGACTAGAGTATTTAAAAATATATGGAAAACCTTGTGCCAACAAAGAAGAATCTCTCTTGAATCGCTTGGGGAAGCAATTAAACATTGTAACTGTAATATGCATGTTCGTGATGCTCTATTCTCCCGTTTCTATAGTATTTTGAACTCAGGTTTCTTTACTGATAATGAAGAATTAGTAACAAACTTTGAGAGGCTTTTAGAGAAAAACAAACTCCAAGGAGGCATCTTTGTAATAAATCTAAAAGATGTTTCTGCTGTAGATCGTCAGATAGTACTAGAATATATTCTTGGTTCTCTAGTTAATCTTTTAGGTCAATGGAAACTTAGATCCGTTTTTTTATTTGCCGAAGAAGCTCATCTTTACCTTCGAGAAACATATTGGGAAGATATTATAACACGTATGAGACATTTCGGTTTGTTCACCAATTTTGTGACAAATCAACCTGACACAATAAAGGAAAATATCTATAGACAGGCTGATAGTATTTTTGTTTTTAATTTCTCAAATGAACGTGATTTGGAAACTGTTTCAAAAGCAGCTAGAGTGGATTCTGAAACTGTTAAGTCTATAGCTCAGGATCTTCCTCCTCATTATTGTCTTCTTATTGGAAAAGTTGTAAATGATCTTCCTGTAATGGTAAAAGTTAGAGCTCTAGATATCAAGACTATGGGGCAAACAAGACTCTTCTTTTCTAAGAATTAAGACAAATAATTATCGATCTATTTGAAACTAAAATTATTACTTTTAAACTACGATAATAATATCCAAATGTATCAATGACAATTAAATAGCAATTAATAATGTTGAGGGATCACTTGAAGGACAATCGTTCAAAAATTTTAAGAAATAAAGTAGCACAAGAAGCCGCATTATTACTCTATACTTCTCAAGAGAAGGAATATAAACAAGCTAAGAAGAGAGCCTCGCTAAATTTAGGTATCAGAGTTTTTCCTAGTAACCTTGAAGTTGCACAAGAAATTGATAGATTGTCTGAAGAAAGAGAGGGAACTAAAAGAGAAGAATTACTTCTAAGAATGCGAATGGAAGCCAAAGAGTTAATGGAACATCTTAAGATGTTTAATCCGAGTTTGGTGGGCAGTGTATGGAGAGGAACAGTTCATCAAAACAGTGATATTGATATTCAAACTTTTTCACAGGACAATCAAGACATTCTTGAAAAACTTCATAAACAAAAATATGAAATTAACAGTTCAGAATGGCGGTCAATAACTAAAGAAGGCAAAAACGTGTCGTCTTTTCATATAAACATAATCCTTCCAAGCAATGATATTGTAGAGGTATCAGTTCGAAGTTTAGATCACTTGGGTGAATTGGAAAGATGTGAAATTTATGGCGATACTAAAAAAGGTTTAAATCTTAAACAACTTTCAAGAATTCTTAAGGAAAATCCACTTCAAAAGTTTTTACCAGAACAGAAAATTGTTAGAAATAAATAGTTCGATTCTCTAAATATTTTTAATCAAAATAAACGATATGAGATTAAGATTTAGTAAAATATAATTACTCGAAAAGGATCAGGAGAAAAAATCTGAAGATGGACTTAGAAAAAGAAAAATTTCGAAAAATGTTTCCAAAATTAGCTGAAGAAATGCACAGTAACTCTTGTGTAACAAAAATTAATTCGGTACGTTCTGATCCTAATTCTGCTGAAAAAGCAGTTTCAAATCGATTTAATGGTTATTCACCTGATGTCATCGATTACCTTCGTAGATGTGATGAAATAGAACAAGCAGAAGAGATAATTTGTTATTTAGAGAAAAGAAGAGAAATAAGCACTATACAAGCTAAGAAACTCAGAAAACAACTGAAAAATAAAGGTATTAGAAGCTTTGGCGCAAAAAAAGAGGATGGATATTACCTTAAACAAGATGGATTTTAGAATATTTCTAACTAGTTTTTATAAATAACACAAATTTTTTAGATCATTTTTTATAATAAAAAAGTTTGGTTAAAATGAAATATGCATTAATTTCCGTTCATGATAAAACTGGAATAATTTATTTTGCTCAAGAACTTGTGAAGCTTGGATTTGAAATAATAGCGACTGAAGGAACTTTTAATACCCTAAAGAAAGCGGGGGTTACTGCAATTAAACATGTTTCAGATATTACCGGATTTAGTGAAATGTTGGATGGAAGAATTAAAACTGAACATCCGAAATTAATTGCTGCAATACTTGCTCTAAGAAATAACAAAGAACATTTACAGAAACTAAAGCAGTTAGGAATAAGACCTATTGATTTAGTAGTTTGTAATCTTCATCCAATTTATTATTCAAGAATTAAACAAATTGATATGGATTCTTACCTTGATGGAATCGACATAGGTGGACCTAATATGATTCGAGCTGCAGCAAAAAATTTTACAAACATAACAATAATCGTTAATTCCAAAAAATACAACGAAGTTCTTAATGAATACAAAGAGAAAGGTGAAGTTAGTATTAAAACGAAAAAGAAATTGGCTATAGAGGCTTTCAAAGAAACTTCCCTTTATGATTCAGAAATATATAAATTTCTTGAATCCACCCGATAAAATTTTTCTGATTTAATATGTTTATATTTAAATTTCTAGAACTAGTTTTTGTAGAGTGAAACATTCATGATCAAATTCACCTGTTATGGCGGTGTAGATGATATCGGAGGAAACAAAATACTTGTTAAATTTAATGAAGGATCCCTTTTCCTTGATTTTGGTCTTTCATACAGCCAAGAAAGTTTATTTTTTGAAGAGTTTTTGCAACCTCGTTCAGGTTGTAAAATTCACGATTTGTTGAAATTAGGCTTATTACCAAGTTTGAATGGGGTATATAGGCAAGATGCTTTCTGTCCAATAGATTTTGAAAATTATATTATTAAAGCAAAAAACCTTTGGAAAATACAATTACAAAGTTTTGAAGAAGCAAATAATTCTGGTTCCTGGTATCCTGATGCACTTTTTATTTCTCATGCTCATTTGGATCATTGTGGATATGCTCCATATCTGGGAGATATTCCATTCTTTTGCTCTGAAATGACATGGAAATTAATGGATGCAGTGGCTGAAATTGGAAATTTACAGGGTTTAGATAAACAATTAACAGTTAAGAAAGACCGCGAGATGAGGACGCTTAAAACCGGTTTTTTTCCTGGTGAACCAAAAGTTGATTATTCTAAATTACAAAAAACAAGGGAATTCCATCCTTTAGATAATAATAAATCCGTCCCAATTGTTGAAGGATTGAATCTCACTGGATTTAATGTTGATCATTCTATACCTGGTTCTATGGCTTGTTTGGTTGAAACAAGGGATTTTCAGGTTTTATATACCGGAGATATTAGGTTTCATGGTCGTTTAGGTTATAATCTTGGAGATTATTTGAGTGGTCTTTCACCTGACATCATGTTTTGTGAAGGAACACGCATTGATCAAGAAGATCCTGATGATGAGAAAAAGGTCGAAGCAGAGTTAATGGAAATTTTTTCAGAATGTGAAGGATTGGCAATGATAGGTTTTACTTGGAAGGATATTGATAGATATGAAACTGTACGTGATGCAGCTCTAAAGAGTGGCAGGATTCCAGTTTTTGATCCGCGTTTAGCCTATTTATTGGCTAGATTTGGGCGAAGCGTTTACGATGAAGGCGCAACAGTTTTCCTTGAGAGAAGTGGATGTATGTTATATTCACCTGGTGATTATAGTAATTCAAAGCATAAAGTAGGAGATATGCCTCTATCGGAATGGAAAAGCAAATCTGACAAATTAATGATAGATACCAAACATTTGGATAAAGGAGTATCTGCCCTTGACCTTAATGAAAATCCTTCTGGTTACGTCTTACATCTAGACTATTTTAGATTTAAAAACATATTAGATTTTAAGTTACCAGAAGATTCAATTTTTGTTAGAGCACAATGTGAACCATTTAATCCAAGGATGGAGTTATCTCAAGATCGAATGATACGTTGGCTAAAACATTTTAAAATTAATACGAAAAATGATTTTAATCCTTACCATATTCATGCGAGTGGTCATGCTTCTGGTCCTGAAATACAAGAAATGATCGACAAAATCAAACCAAAATTACTAGTTCCTATACACACAGAACATGCAGAACTATTCAGAAACTCTAAAGGTAAAGTTCATAGACCAAAAGTCGGAATCGAAACGCATTTTGAATAATTTCAAACAATTTCCGTCATTTGGATTTTAATTTAAATAATATGGAACATGATAAACAATTGAATTATTAAAATGAGTTCAAAAAACCAAGTTTCCATATTTTTCATTAATTTCAGTTTTTAAGAACTATGATAACATCAATTGAGATTATCTGATTTTGGAAGCCAATTTGGTTGCTTCTTGACTTATTTTTTCAAGTTCTTCTTTTGTTGGTTTTCCTCTAATATCACCCATTTTGCCTTTTGTACTTCGATCTAATGACCCATGAAATTCCCCAAGTACATACCATTCATCCAAAACTGTAAATCCTATATGCTCAAAGAACTGGCCAACGTACAAACCAACAGGTTTCGCTTCGTTAATTCCAGTATGTGGTCCAGAATATGTACAAAAGACGAGTGCATATTTACCAGCAATTTTTGGAGAACCTTCTTTAATTTTTTTCTCTTCTTTATATTTATCAAATTTCTTGAGCAAAAAACTTGTAATCTGAGACGGAGGGTGCCATTGAATTGATGGTGTACCAATGCAGACAAGATCATAATCAAAATAGTCTACATCATTAGCATTAATGGTTTTTTCTATAAATACATTTACTCCTGCCGCTTCTAATCCACGCTTTATTGCTAATGCAACTTTTTCGGTATTTCCAGTATTTGACCAATAAAGAATTATTGCATTTTTCAACTTTAGTCAACTATAATATCATAGGAATTGGATTAAAAATTATTAATAATACGTCTGTTCACTCTTTTTCTTCAAGGATTAACATAGTTATTGTTGATCTGACATCCTCAAGACTTCGAACTTTCCACGTAACAATATCTTTAAGTTTTTCCATTGTATCAGCTTGAATTTTAGCTACTATATCATAAACTCCGTAAACAGGAAAAATTTCTACAACAGAATCGTTTTTTTCCAAAGTAGATACAACGCTTTCCATATTTTTCGGTTCGGTATTGATAAGTACATAAGCCATTGGCATATTATCATCTTCCACCCTTAATGAATTAAGATCCTAAATAATCTTTTTGGGATTAAAAAATTTTAAGAATTCAAAATATCTATTGATAAATTATTGAACTTAATTTCAATATTTCAAATAATCCATTATTCTTTTTTGGATGCCTCCATCCTTTAATCCCATAACAAACTCAATAACATCATTAGGTTTATTGAACTTCAATTTAATAAGACTCTGGAAACCCCAATCTGAACATTTAATACGGGAAATAGTTGATGCAGCACTAACTGACTTTCCGAAATCATTTGTGAGATTATAAGTGGCAAGAAAAGCACCGCACCATACATCTCCTGCTCCTGTTGTGTCAACAATTTTATCTGGAGAAAGGTTTAGAGCTGGAATCATTTGTAATTCACTGTTATCTCCGCTTATTATTGCCCCTAGATTGCCAAGTGTAACAACTAAAAGTTTAGCTTTTAGAAGTCTAACTGCTGAGGATATTGAATCAGTTTGTGTTAACGCTTTAGCCTCTGTATCACTCAAAATAAAAAAGTCGGCATCTAAGGCAATTTCCTTAAGGATTCTTCTATTTCTTTGCCCTTGTCTAATATATCCTATCCACGTATTAACAGAAACTTTACTATTTGGAGCCTTTTCTTTTATTTTTTTCAAAATTTTAGCAACCTTTGAAGGACTCATAGGTGAAATATGGAACATGCTTTCTGGTTTAAGCCATTTATCCGAAATGCGCCTAGATGTTATTCTAGATCCCGCTCCATGTTCAGCTTTAATATAATGCGCTTCCCAGCGCTTATCGTAACTTATGTGAAACTTTGTAGAAGAGGCATCATAGATTTTCACATCTTTAAATGGTAAAAAATCTAAAACGCTAAGAAATTTGTTATCTTTTCCAGTAGCTGAAATTAAGACAATATTTGGAAATAAAGTTCGTGCAGCCATCGTTGCATATAAGGCAGCTCCACCTGGTTGAATCCGAATACCATTCATATTTTCAATTTTATCGATGGACATATGACCTACAAACACCAATCTATTTGCTAGCAACTCTTTCCCACCTAATCAACGATAGAATGTGTCATACAAAATATAAGTTCAAATTGAATAGTTTTACCTTTATTTTTTTAAAAATATAGAAATTGTTTGCGGAATAAAAAATTTCAAAAAGAATGATTTAAAAGATAACTTTTATCAGCTATGTCACGTTGGATAATTTAAATCAAAAAGGCGCAATTAACATTGAGTACTAAACAAGAATCTTTGATCCGATTTCGTTTAAAAAGAAATCTGCAAAGGCTAGCTTCAAGAGAAGGTAGGGGGACAGAACTTGTTTCATTATATGTTCCTCCTGGACGTCAAATCAGCGAAGTTGTGGCAATGCTCAATAACGAATATGGAACAGCATCAAATATTAAATCCAATACAACTAGAAAAAATGTTCAAGATGCTATAACTCGAGTTACTCAGCGGATGAAAATGTTCAAGAAAGTTCCGGAAAATGGATTAGTTCTATTTTGCGGAGCGATTCCCCAAAATGGTCCTGGGAGTGAAAAAATTGAATTATATATAATATCTCCTCCCGAACCTATTCAAATCTATCTTTATCGTTGCGATGCGAGATTCCATACCGAACACTTACAGGAGTTTTTAAAAGAAAAAGAGACATTTGGAATTATAGTTCTAGATGCTTCGGATGCAACTTTTGCCACTGTTAGAGGAAAAAGACTCGATATAGTAAAGCAGATAACCTCAGGTATTCCTGGAAAATTTAGAGCAGGTGGACAATCTGCTAGAAGATTTGATCGACAGAGAGAAGCAAAAATGCAGGAATATTTTAACCGTGTCGGTGAGCATGCAAATGAAATCTTTTTACCAATTGAAAATCTGAAAAATCTACTTCTAGGTGGGCCGGGACCTACAAAAGAGGAATTTGAGAAGGGAAATTATCTTCACTATACTCTCAAAGATAAAATTATTGCGACTTTTGACACATCGTATACTGATGAACAGGGAGTATCGGAAGTTGTTGAGAAATCTCAAGACATTTTGCGCCGAATACGTTATGTTGAAGAAAAGAAGATTATGCAAAAATTTCTTCGAGAAATTGGACAAGACACCGGTTTAGCAACATATGGTGAAGAAGATGTACGAAAATTTCTCAATAATGGAATTGTAGAGACTCTTCTTCTTTCAGAGGATCTTGAGTCTATCAGAGTTACTGTAAAATGTAGTTCTTGTGATTATGTTAAGGAGGAAACGATGAAAATGCATGAGGTAGCTGAATTTGAACAGAAAATCAGTTCAGAAGGTTGCCCAAAATGTAGTGTTCCATCTTTAACTGTTATAGAAACTAAGGAATTAATAGACGAATTAGCTGAGATAGCAGAGATGGCTGGGACAAATGTTGAAGTTTTATCCGGAGAAACAGAAGAAGGACAAATGTTGAAAAAATCTTTTGGCGGAGTAGCAGCAATTCTTCGTTATAAAGCTGCAGTTTAGTATTCTGCAATAAAACAAATATTTGGATATCCTTGAATTTCTCGTCCTTTTCCCTTATTTAACGAGAATTCAATTTTTTCAATTTTGCATGTTCCTGCAATATCTTCTTTAGCTTTACGCAAAATGTCTATATCCCTTTTAGTTTGTGAGTAGAATGTCAATTTTTGAATTGACTCATTTAGTGGTTTCTGGTTTTCGGATTTATCCCTTCGAATTTCTCCCATAACTGTAACAATCAAATCTCCATTTTCTTCAATTTCTTTATTGATCATATTCTCGTTGGAATTGGGCCATTTGGAGATATGTAAACTTGATTGCTGTTTATCATCTTGGTACATGATTTGGTAAAGTTCTTCAGTTATGTGCGGAGATATAGGTGCAAGAAGCTGTATAATTCTATAGATTGTTGCATAAAGAGTATACTGGGCTGCTTTTCGTTTTTCTATACCAAAAGTTTCAGGCTGATATAACCTGTGTTTTATCGCTTCTAGATAGTTATCACAGAAGCTATGCCAAGTGAATTGTCGAATTTTATCAGTTGCTACATTAAATTGGCAATTTTCCATTGACTCGGTAATTTCTTTCGTAATTTTTTCCATCTTACTAAGGATCCAACGATCTAAGAGTTCAAGTTTTGGTTGTTCCAGATTTGGATCGTAATCTTTAAGATTGATTGCAGCGAATTTGGAAGCGTTCCACAATTTTCTTAGGAATCTCCATGCATATTCTACGTCTTCCCATCTAAATGGAATATCTGATCCTGTTGCACCTCCAGATGTTGCCCATTGTCTAGGAGCATCGGCACCATATTTGTTGAAAACTTCGGGGGTGGAAACGAAATTTCCAAGTGATTTGCTCATTTTTCTTCCATCGGATCCGAGAACCATACCGTTAATGAGCACACTTTTGTACGGTTTTTCTTCGAAAAGAGCAAGTCCACGGACCATCAGGTAGTAAGCCCAAGTCCTTATAATATCATAACCTGAGGGATGAACATCAGCAGGATATAATTCTTGCCAGTTTGGCTCATCAGGCCAACCTGCATGAACCGCACAAGTTATGGAAGAGTCGAACCATGTATCAAGAACATTTGTTTCTGGGATAAATTGCTTAGAACCACATTTGGGACATTTACTAATTTTTGGAGATTCACTTCTTGGATCTATGGGTACCCATTTTTTATCTGCTATGATTGTTTCTTTGCATTGTTCACAATACCAGACGGGTATTGGGGTAGCAAATATTCTTTGTCGAGAGATTACCCAATCCCAATCTAAGCTTTTTGTCCAATCTATCAAACGCTTTTTCATATAGTCTGGATACCATTTTACTTCTAAGGTTTTTTTAATGATTTCATCTGTGAAAATCCGAGTTTTCATAAACCACTGTTCATGTTCAAGTATTTCTATTGGAGTTTTACATCTCCAACAAGTTCCAACCTCTTGGTTTAGAGGTTCAATCTTTTCTAGAAGACCTGTTTCTTGAATGTCTGAAATTATTGCTTTTCTAGCCTGTTTTGTAGTTAATCCAGAGTATTTTCCAGCTTTTTTGTTCATTTTTCCTTTATCGTCAATTAAAATAATTGCAGGAAGTTTTAATGTAGAAACAGTTTTAACATCTGCTTTATCTCCATAAGTGCAGATCATTAGAACTCCTGTTCCAAATTTAGGATCTACACTTTTTTCGGAGATGATTTTGACATTCCGTTTCGTTAGTGGAACTTGAATTTTTCGACCTATAAATTCCTTATAACGATCATCTTGAGGATGAACTGCGACTAATACACAAGCTGGTATTAATTCAGGTCGTGTTGTTGCTATTGTTAGATAATTTCCGTCTTCTAGTTTGAATTTAATATAGTGTAATTCACCTTGCTTTTGTTCATGTTCTACTTCTGCATCAGCGATCGCTGTTTCACAACTTGTACACCAACTTATAGGATGTGTTCCTTTGTAAATCAAACCTTTTCTATATAACTGAATAAAGCTGAGTTGAGTGTTTTTCCAATAAGACGGGTCCATTGTTTTGTATTCTGTTGTCCAATCTACTGAGCAACCTAATCTAATAATTGCTCTTTTCATTATGGTAATATATTTTATGAATTTCTTCAGTTTTAACTTCTGTTGGAAGTCCATGGCAATCCCATCCTTGAGGAAAAAGAACGTTATAACCTTGCATTCTTTTGTATCGCGCTAAGGAATCAATATATGTCCAGTTTAGAACGTTTCCCATATGGAAGTTGCCTGATGGGTATGGAGGTGGCGTATCAATAGTGAAAGCTGGACGTTTATCTTCTCTGTTAAACCGATAAAGACCAGTTTCTTCCCATTTTTGTTGCCATTTCTCTTCAATTGATAATAGATTAAATTTTTTTGGGAAAGAATTCATCAGTCAACCTCTGCAACATCTGGTTTATCGTAAAATTAGCAAGGATCTAATTTAGCTTTTAGGTTTTCCTTACACTATTGGTTTATTACCTGTCCTCATTGATAAGTAGAATTTAAATATGTGGTTGGATTATCCATCCATATCCTATAACGAGTGAATGGTCGGATCGAAGGGGCTGAAAAGGCTTGAATCGTAGAAATAAAAAATATTCAAGACATAATTATCGAATTGACTTTGTTCATTCCTTCCAATCAGGTTCCAAGCCTCAGCAAACCCTTTCCAAATTTTATTGATTAACACTCAGAAGTTCTTTGATATTATGAATTTCAATTAAATTACTTGCATGTTTCTTTTTTGTCCTAAACGCTGCTGTAAACAAAACTGTATCTTCTATTTGTAACATTTTCATAGAACAAAGTCTGTTTACTACGCTCATTATTCGATCAGTTTCTTGTTGATAATCGATGTGTATAGGAATTACACCATACACTATTTCTAATTGCCTTTTTGTGATCGGGTTTGATGTAACTGCAATTATTGATTGCGGAATTTTGAAACGCGCTATCATTTTAGCAGTATAACCTGAACGAGTCAGTGTAATTATTTTGTTTAACGGCATATTTTGACATATTCGCTGAATTGACCAGCTTACAGTATCCGAAATGTTGATGAACCCACTTTCTTTTACACTGCTAACTGCTGCTTTTTCAGCTTCCAAAGCAACACGTGACATCATATTTACTGCTTCTACTGGAAATTTTCCAATAGCTGTTTCCCCTGAAAGCATTGTAGCATCAGTTCCGTCTAGTATGGCATTTGCAACATCACTAACCTCAGCTCTTGTTGGAAATGGTTGATACATCATGGATTCTAGCATCTCAGTAGCAGTTACGACGATTTTTCCCGCTTGATTACACATTCTAATCAGTGACTTCTGGACTAAAGGAACTTTTTCCGGTTCTATCTCTACTCCCAAATCGCCACGAGCAACCATAATACCTTCTGAAGCAGCTAAAATTTTTTCAAAATTTTTGATTCCTTCAAAATTTTCAATTTTAGCTATAACTGCACCTTTAAATCTATCCGCAGCGGATCTTAGATTTTTTATATCTTCAGCATTTCTTGTAAAAGAGAGTGCTATAAATTCAATTTCATATTCTTCTATTAATTTTATGATTTTTAGATCTCGTGATGAGAGAGTTGGAACACAAAGTTGTTTATTAGGGATATTAACACCTTTACCATCAGATATTACTCCACCTTGTTCTATCTTTATTCTAATAATTCCATCAAGTTTTTTATTAACAGATGAGCGAATTCTGCCGTTATCTATTAATATCAAATCATTAATTTCAATTTGTTCAAAAAAATTATGGTTAAAACTTATTGCTTCTTTACCAAATCCAATATCTAAATAATCTCCTTGATGAACAGTTCTTTCTTTTTGGGTTTTTATTCTAATTTCTGGTCCTTTTAGATCAACCATTATAGGAATATCATCAATTTCTCGAATATCATTTATTATCTTCTTATATCGATCAAAGTTTCCATATGCCGTGTTTATTCTTGCACAGTTCATTCCGGCCTTAATCATTTGCTCTAAGGTTTTTGGCATTAAGCTACCTGGACCAATAGTACATATAATCTTGGTCTTTTTAGTTACCACTGCAGTCACCATCTTTAGTAGAAGTGTATTCAACCTTTAAGCATTTTAGCAATGTTGATTGTGAGCATTAGTAATTAATTAATAGTCTAAAATATGAAATGGTGCGGCGGGCAGGAATCGAACCTGCGAACCCCTATGGGAAAGGATAGCTCATCAAAACGCTGATCTTGAGTCCTCCGCGTTTGACCTGGCTTCGCTACCGCCGCTACAAAGTAACGAAACAGATGATTTTTTAATTTAAGCGTTACCTATAAAAATAGTTAGTTTTGTTCGATGACCGTTCCAATTCGAATACCTTTAATGGCTAAAGAAATATTTTCTGAATTATATCCATTCAATATTATTGTTCGCAGTTTACATCTTTGAAGAACTTTAACAGCTTCAGGATCGATTATCTGATTAATTCCGGCTTTATGTTTATTTGATTCAAAAAATTCATTCAAATCATTAAACTTCAATTTATCGAGCTTTTTTGCGTCTGGATATTTTTTCGGATCTTTGGTATAAACACCATCCACATTTGAACCTTTGACTAGTAAATCAGCATTTATACGTTCACCAATCAATGCAGCTACTGTGTCTGTTGTCATTCCAGGATACAAACCTCCCATAATCACAATTTTTCCTTCTTCTAAGCAATATTCTGCATTATCTAAACTTGTAGGAATATTTTCACATCCTTTATTCGCTAGACACATGGTAAAAAGTTGGGCAAATAGACGTGAAACATAAATTGCAGCCCAATCCCTATTTGTCTCGTCTAGACCAAGGTTCCCTGCAATTTTTATGAATTCACGAGCCAAAGAACCCCCACCCACAACTGCTACAATCTGATGTCCCTCAGATTTTAGCTTCTTTAAAGTATCAATATATCTGGCAATTAACTTTTCATTGACTGGAGATCCAACAACTGAACCTCCTATCCGGACCACGACTTTCATAATTTAAACCTATCATAAGTTCATGTTTTATAATATATGTACTATCGCCTTATTGAAATTCAAAATCTTATAACTACAAAGCAATATATTGGTTTTAATAAAACTGTCCACCCTGTCTTTGGTGAAGAATTTGGATAAGCTTGAGTTGTTCTTTCTGGGTAGTGGAGGTGGTAGATTCGCTACAATAACTCAAAAAAGAAGAACAGGTGGAATCCGATTCCTATCTAAAAACCTAAATATCCATTTAGATCCAGGACCTGGAGCACTGATTTACTCAATAGATTCTGGTTTAAATCCTCAAAAAATTAAAGGAATACTGATATCACATCGACATCCTGACCATTATACTGACGCAGAAATATTAGTAGAAGCTATGACTCATGGTATGCTAAAAAAACGGGGAATTATAGCAGCACCATCTAATATATTAATAGGAAACAATGAAAGCGGTCCAGCAATCTCAAAATATCACCAAAATATGATCAAAGAAGTGATAACAATAAAACCAGGGGTTGATTTTAAGATTGGAAACGCTAAAATATTGAGTACAGAAACCAGACATTCTGATCCTGAAACTGTTGGTTTTAGACTTGAAATCCCCGAAGTTGGAGCTATAGGATATACTGCAGATACTGAATATTTTGAAGGAATCGAAGAAAATTTCAAGGGTGTTAGAATTTTAATTCTTTCAATAATGAGACCAACAGGGAGTCCATGGAGAGGACATATGACTCCTAAAGAAGCGGCAAAAATTATTGATGATGTTAAACCTGAGATTGCAATTGGAACTCACTTTGGAATGAAAATGATATTTAGCGGGCCTTCTCATGAAGTCAAACTTATAGAGAACCTCACCGGAGTTCCTGTGGTGGCTGCATTTGACGGAATGAAGCTCCAAATAAGTGATAATATAAAAATTGGAAAAACAAGACGAAATCAAAAAGAAATGGAAGATTTTTTGAAACGTTCTTAAACCCAATTCTTTGTCGAAATGATTTTATTATATGGATCGTTTGCTTCTTCAGGAAACATTGTTTCTTTATCTTTTTTGATAATGATCCTTCTTCTATCTTTTGTGAACTGACCTAAAACTCGTGATTCAATATTATTTTTATGTAAAATGCTCTTAATGCTCTCTTTTTTTCAGGGCAAACAGCACACAAGATACTACCAGTTGATGACATCGAAAGCATCTGTCTATCAGACAGTCTATAAAAATCTTTTAAAAAATGAACTTCATCTGAAAAAAGAAAATTATCTAATTTGACATTGAAACCAAGATCGGATGTTTCAGCCATTTCATTCAGAGCTGCAATCACTCCTCCCTCAGTAACGTCATGTAATGCATTTACTCCACTTAGGTTTGCGAGTAATAATGCCTCTTTTACACAACTTTGCATTGGAACAAGTTTTTTAAGTTCTTTTGTTTTTCGAACTCCAAATAATTTTTCAGCTAACGCACTCTTTTTTATAGCAAAATTTATTGAAACCTCTAAACCAACAGGTTTTATGCAAATTAAATAATCTCTAGGTTTAGCGCCTGCTGGAGTGATCAACCTATTTTTATGCACAGATCCATAACCAGTACATACTCCAACAAGAGTTGATATTCCATCATATGTTCCTGTGTGACCAGCTATAATGGATATTTCTAGTCCATCTGCGGCGTCACAACATTGTTTCATGACCTTTTGAAAGACTGAAGGCTTTGCCATCGTTGGACCTAACAAGTTGATTGTGCAGAAATCTGTTTTGGCTCCAAATAATGCAATATCAGATGCTACATAGTGAATGAGTAACCAGCCAAACCATTCTTCTGGAACTCCAAGACATGGATCGGTTGAAACAACCAAGTATTCGTTCTGGTTTAGGTTATGTACACCGGCATCGAACCCAAATTGGGGTCCTACTGTCACTTTAGGATTCTTTTTGATGCAACTAAGCATCTTTTTTAAGTCATTTTTTGTAAGTTTCCCCATGAGTTAAACCCTATTTGTAGAAGTTAAGAATTTTACTAGCCTTAAGCAAATAAATTATGTAAATGCTAATCACCAACTCTACTAACAAGTAACCACCATTGTATATTGCAGAATAGAGTGCAATGTTCATTCCCTGAGGTGCAAAATTTGAAAAAAAGATTATCCCCGAAAGAAAGTGCGCGAGAAATCGTCCACTTACGCCTAAGGTTATACCGAAAAAAGGATGTTTCTGGAAAAAACCTGCCAATCCAAGTAAGCCAAATGCAATTGGATAATCAAGCAATGCTTGAGTTGGGAAATATATCTGCGGATCAACCACTAATTGGACTATACCATATAATACTGCCGCGAACAACCCCACTCTTGGGCCTCTTCGTAAAGCTAACCAAAGAATCGGCACCATGGATCCTGCTGTCACAGAACCTCCTTGAGGAAGACTGAAAATTTTGATGAAACTTAAAACTGTAGCCAGAGATATGAAAATGGCTACCTCTGCTAGAATTTTTGTTGAAAACCAATTTTCATTATTTTTTATTATTTTTCCCTCCGCCAGCATTACCTGGATCAGGTTCTCAGGGTCGACAACAAATTCGTCCTCTCAGCCGAGTATTCTCAGCTCCCCTATGCACCTGTGTTAAAAATATTGATTATCCATATTTAAGCCTTAAGTGGTAAAAAACCAGAAAAAAATCCCATAATCGTTATAAACTGTTTTTCATTTACTTTCTTTTATGCCAAATAAAGTTCATTGCGCTCATATTCTGGTTAAAACAGAGAAAGAAGTAAACCAAGTTCTTGAGCGAATAAAAAAAGGAGAAAAATTTTCAGCGATCGCTAAGGATATCTCAATTTGTCCTTCTAAAAAACGTGGTGGAGATCTTGGAACATTTGGTCGGGGACAGATGGTTAAAGATTTTGAAAATGCTGCATTTGCCCTTGAGAAAGGTCAAATATCTGGAATAGTTAAAACCCAATTTGGATATCATATAATCAAACGACTTGAGTAGGAAAATCATCTATTTTTTGTGTATTTTTTAACCATAACAACCAAATAATGCTAAATTAACATTTAGTCAGAAAAAAGAAGGCCACTATTATGAAGGATTACAAGGTTAAAGACATAAACTTGGCTCCTGAAGGAGCATTATTAGTTGAATGGGCAGCAAAACATATGCCCGTTTTAAATCAGATAAAAGATCGATTTGAGAAAGAAAAACCCTTAAAAAACATCACTATCGGTGCATGTCTCCATGTAACTAAAGAAACGGCTGTCCTCGCGGAAACTCTGAAGATTGGAGGAGCAAAAGTTGCATTATGCGGTTCTAATCCACTCTCAACTCAGGACGAAGTGGCAGCTTACTTAGCAACTAAAGGAATAAATGTTTATGCTTGGAGGGACCAATCAACCGAAGATTACTTTTGGTGTATAAACAAAGTTTTGGATTATAAACCTCAAATTACATTAGACGATGGAGCAGATGTTGTTGGGACTCTCCATAAAGAACGAACTGATCTTATAGAAAACGTAATCGGAGGAACTGAAGAAACGACAACCGGTGTAATTCGTTTAAGAGCAATGGAACAATGTAACGCTCTTAAATACCCCATAATAGCGGTAAATGATGCGTTTACAAAGTATCTTTTCGATAATAGATATGGTACAGGACAAAGTACAATAGATGGAATTCTACGCTCGACAAGTATTCTTCTTGCTGGAAAATATTTTGTTGTTGCAGGCTATGGATGGTGTGGACGAGGTTTAGCTATGAGAGCTAAAGGTATGGGAGCAAAAGTTGTGGTTACAGAAATCGATCAAACAAAGGCATTGGAAGCGGTGATGGATGGTTTCCAAGTTATGCCCATGGAAGATGCAGCAAAGATCGGGGATGTCTTCGTAACTCTAACTGGGAATAAAAGTGTTATTAGAAAAGAACATATGATGAAAATGAAGGATGGGGCTATTATAGCCAATAGCGGGCACTTCAATGTTGAAATAAATATTCCAGACTTGGAGAAATTATCCAAATCAAGTCGAACTTTACGCCCCAATCTTGTAGAGTATACTCTTCAAGATGGTAGGAAACTTCATTTACTTGCTGAGGGCAGATTAGTTAATCTAGCTGCTGCAGAAGGTCATCCCTCAGAAGTTATGGATATGTCTTTTGCCAATCAGGCTTTATCAACTGAATACCTTGTGAAAAATAGAAAAATGGAAATTCGTGTTTATCGAGTTCCTAAAGAAATAGATCAATTTGTAGCGAGCCTTAAATTAAAGGCAATGAATGTAAAAATTGATGAACTAACTGAAGAGCAAAAGAAATATTTAGCTACTTGGGAAGCAGGAACTATCTAGTTTAACAATAAAGCTTATAATAGGGTTTTAGATAGAATTGGCTACATCGTGGTGAATAGTAAAATGGTTAGTAAAGATCAAGCTATCGGATGGATAATCTTTCTTGTTTGTGCTATAGTAATCATTGGTTACATTGTAACGTTATTTGGATATGAGCAAATAGTCCAACCTATTATTAACTTGGGGGATACAACTGCTGTGCAATTCTGGCTAATTGCAGTTCCAGTCCTGATTGCCTTTGTAGCAATCTTGGCTATAGGTGCTTGGATTGGCTGGACAATGGGTACTACTCCACCGCCTAGACCAATCGAAGAGATTGAATCCGAGACTGAATAAAAAAATAAATTTCCATTTCTTCTTTTTTCCTTTATGTTTTAGTAGGGTTGAAAATGAACAAAATTAAAGGCATCGTCCTTTGTGGGGGTAAAGGTACTAGACTTCGACCTTTAACATATTATGTTCAAAAAACTATGGTGCCTATTGGAGTAAAACAAAAACCGCTTTTAGAATATGTAGTTCGATTATTCAAGTTTCATGGAATTAAGGATCTTGTTTTTTTGGTCAATTATAAATCTGAACAAATTATCAATTACTTTGAAGATGGTTCGAGATTTGGAGTTAATATTTCCTATGTTGAGGATGACCCAAATTCCAAAGGGACTGGAGGGGCTGTCTTAACTTCGTACGAAAGTAAAGCTGTTAATGATAAAGACACTTTATTAGTTTATTATGGGGACATCTTGACAAATATGGATCTCACTGAATTAATCAATTTTCATAAAAATAAGAAAGCTTGGAGCACTGTTGCATTATCTTTGGGATTCAAAGTAAGAGTTGGTCTAGCTAATTTAGACTATGACTCTAAAGTTATAGGATTCGAAGAGAAACCAACTTTGGATAAACCAGTAAGTGTAGGTATTTCTGTACTAAAAGGTGATATGCTTTTAACTATGAAAAAACTTAAGGGAAATAAATCTGAACTGGATTTCATGGGTGAAGTATTACCCTATCTCCTTAAGGAGGGTAAACCAGTTTACGGTTACTTATCTGAAGCATTCTGGTATGATGTTCTTAGTACTGAAGCGCTTGAGAAACTAGATCCAAAACTTGTTGAAGATACTTTTAAGAAAATCTTTAAATAAAAAATACGAAATGTATGCTTTACATTTTTTTCAACATTCATTTTGGATTATTACCTTTTTTGCTTAAGTTCATAACTTTTATAAACAGTCATTTGCGTTAGTAGTTGTTTGCTGGTGATACTATGGAACCAAGTAGAAAACCATTGAATACTTTAACAAAACAATTAAACAATTATGTTGCAATTGTACTGAAGAATGGGGTTGAATATAGGGGAACCATGGTTCGGTGTGATAGTCACATGAACTTGTTGCTGGACAAAGCAACTGAACGTGTTAATGATAAATTAACTGCCAACTATGGAAGTATCCTACTTAGAGGAAATAATATTCTTTATATATGTACAGATTTACCTCGCGAATCATAAACATTTTTTAAACTTTGAATAATTTATTCGGCTTTTAGGTTTTTTTCGTAATGTAATTTAAAATCTCCTCTAAGTAATAATCCGTTTTGTACTTCCGTTCGAAAAAAGAAAGAATGTTCTGCACATCTCTTTCTAGAATTTCCATTGCGTTTGGATGATTTTTGGAAATATATTGCGGCCAATCAATAATTAAAATTTGTTCGTCTGGCTTTATAATAATGTTGAAAGGGCTGAGGTCTCCATGAATCATAGAAACTCTTTGATAAGCTATTCTTACATTAAGTAATATCTCAGTTAACACAATCTTAGGATTCTGCAACTTGTGATAGCGAAAAAGCTCTGCTCCTTCAATCATGCTCATAGCCAAAACATGGCGGGTCTGTTTGATCGGTTTGGGAACTGCCACGCCATTTAGATATAATCGTTTGAGAGCCATATATTCTCTTCTTGCTGCTATTCTAGATCTGTGATGCCAGTTTGGCGTATAATTGTATTCGGTTGTATAATCTCTTTTAATTTTGGTTTTTTTGAAACTGGTTCTTCCTAGGCGATGAAATTTTATGGCGACTCTTTCTTCATTTGGTGCGAGAGCATCATATACGTCTGATTCTTTTCCTACACCCAGAGCTTTGCCAAATGCAATGATTACATCTTCCTTTACTAAAACGTTTATGGCTAATAGATCATGTCCGGCTGTTGTGAGGTTATAACCTGAATACTTTTCACTCCAACCTTGTATTAACCCAATCTTAACTAGTTTTGGTAATCTGTATTCTACTTCTTGAAGTGGAAGTTTAGCTTCTTTGGTTTCTTTCGTTCAATAGCCTGTAATATCTTATGGTCTTCAGGTTCAAGTTTACTATACGCTTCAGTGGCTATTTCGACAGCAGACATAAACTAATATTTATGTTAAATGACATTTAAGGCATTTATTGAACCAAACTGAATTGTTAATTTTTTATTTATCTCTTATCTTTTTTATCCTTAAAAAATGACGAATTAGATACGACGATTATAGAATTAAGAATTTTTAATTCTAGTACTTCTACCGTAAAAGACTATTTTAAAAGGAAATATTAACTATATAGTCTATATATATTATGTGGTTAAGGTATATATTATTCTGGGTTATTAAAATTTGTGCAAAAAACCAAAGAAATAAATGTAAACCATAAAAGAATTTTTGAAATCATAGGAGGTGAATATGAGTGAAATGTTCCAATTGCAAGTCAGAAATGATAGTAGATGAAGCATGCAGCTATATGACAAAATATCGATGTGACGTCTGTAGACGAATCGAAACTCTTTGGACAGTTTGTGCAACCGTTTAGAAGTTTCATTTTTTCTAAAATCAATATTTTGAAATTTACTAATAAATAATTGAGTTTTAAAAGCAATTTTTAATTATGATTTTTAGACCTCTTAAATTGGGAAAATCCGTCCTTCTTCTAACAATTCCTTAAGAATTTACTAGATGTTAAAAATTCTAGATTAATTCAATATGAATTTGACTATTAATTGTATAATCTATATTTCAATCATTTTAATTGATTCTAATGAATTTTTAACCATTGAATCAATGTCAAGCTTCTTTTCGGCTTTATGTACATCCTCAAGTTTTGCTTTTGTTGATGGTTGATAAGGAACTGCTGTACAAGGTGCTGCTTTTTTACTCGAAGCTTCAAATGTTCCCATGTATCTTGATAATTTTTCCGTATCTTGTTTATCAAAACCCAACAAAGGTCTATGAACAGGGTAATTTTTTACTGCTTCGTTTAATACCCTAAGATTGATCAAAGTTTGAGAAGCTTGTTCACCGATTGCTTCTCCTGTAACAATTCCTTCTGCATGAAATTTTTCTGCAATCTGTTCAGCAATTCGATACATCATCCGTTTACAAAGGAGACAAGAGTATTTTCTGTTGGTTTTCATAATTTGCTTTAAATTTTGGCCATGCTGAACAATGTAAATCTTTCTTGGAAATCCAATTGACCAATTAAATAATTTATCGGCAACTTTTACAGCACGTTCTGTTGTTGTTTCATCTGTGAAAGGACTATTATCAAAATAAATAGGTACAACTGGGCAGCCTCGTTTCATGACTAACCACAAACCTACAACTGAATCAATTCCTCCACTGAATAATCCAATAAGTTGGGGTTGAACCCCTAACGGCATACCTCCAACAGCCGGAATTCTATCTAAATAAATAAATGATTGATCATCCCTGATCTCAATACCTAATATAACATTAGGGTTTTCTAAATCAACTTTTAGTTCCAACTTTTGATTAAAGTAATCCAAGATTTTTTTACCTAACTGGTTCTGAATATCAGAGCTTGAATAGTTATGTTTTCCAACACGCTTACATCTAACTGCAAAACTATTTCCATTTTTTAGGCTAATTTCAGCAAGTTTTAAGCTATTTTTTATTATATTGTCAATTTCAGATGTTGTTTCAACTGCAGGAGAAATTGATGAGATTCCAAATACTCTCGTTAATTTATCTGTAGCTTCTACTATGGACCTGGTTTTCAAATAGAATCGGCCATGTTTACGATCCAGTTTACTATAAGAAATGTTATAATTTTTTAAAGTTTTTTTAAGATTTTTAGATAAACGTTTTTCATAATATTTTCGTGTCCAAAGTTTTTTAAGCCACAATTCTCCGCTAAAACGAATTATAATCGTATCATAAACTTTTTCTAGGTTATCTTCCACTTCGGTCCCTCAGCAGTATCCTCTATAATTAAACCTGACTTTTTCATTCGGGCTCTTATTTCATCCGACAATTCATAATTTCCATCCCTGCGTAATTCCTCTCTTAAATCAAAAAGAAGTTGAATTAAATCATCAACAATCTTCAGTTCTGCATCTTTAATCTTTTTTTGCTGCAATAAACCCAACGATTTGCTGATCTCTGAAAATTTGTTATAAATGTTATTCAAAGTTTTAGTACTAAGTTTTTCATTTTCTGATAGAAATCTATTAATCCCTTTTGACATCTCAAAAAGTGCAGAAATCGCCTTTGGAGTATTGAAATCCTCATCCATTCCTTCCTCAAATTTGATTTTAATCTTTTCAATTTCATTCTCGAAAATTATTTCAGAATTATTAGGTTCTCGATTCTTTGAAAATTTTTTTGCATCCTTTAATAAGTTCAATGTATAATAGAGCTTTCTCAAATTATTCTCAGCTTCTTCAAGTTTCCTATCCGTGAAATCTATTTCATTTCTATAATGGGTTAATAGAACAAATAGACGGATAGCTTCAGCAGAATATTTTTCTAATGCCTCTCTAACAGTAATGTAATTATTTAACGATTTTGACATTTTTTCCCCATTAATTTTTAAAAAACCGGTATGCATCCAATATCTAACAAACGGTTTCTTACCTGTCAAAGCTTCACTTTGTGCAATTTCATTCTCATGGTGAGGAAAAATAAGATCCCGCGCTCCTCCATGAATGTCAAACTGATTACCTAAATATTTCAAACCCATAATGGCACACTCTATATGCCACCCTGGAAAACCAGAACCCCATGGACTCTCCCATTTAAGAACAGTATTCTTACCCGCTCGTTTCCAAAGCGCAAAATCTCTAGGATTTTTCTTATCTTCATGAACTTCAAATCTGGAACCTTCAAGCATTTCTTCAATTTTAATTTTTGAAAGTTTTCCATATTCTTCAAATTTAGAAACATCAAAGAAAACATTTCCATTTACTTCATAAGCAAACCCTTTTTGAATTAGTGCATTGATTGCCTGAATAATTTCAATTAGATGTCCCGTTGCTCTGGGAGAAATGTCCGGCCGTTTAACCCCTAATGCATCAAGATCTCTGAAGTATTCTCTCATATAAAATTCCACTAACTGCATGGGATTAACTTTTCTTTCTTTTGCACGTTTCACAATTTTGTCTTCAGAGGTAATAGTGGAAAGATGACCGACATCAGTAATATTCTGAACATAAAAAACTGAGTAACCTCTAAATTCTAACCAACGAACAATAATATCAAACGCAATATATGTTCTCGCATGACCTAAATGAGCCCAATCATAGACTGTAGGTCCACAAACATAAACTCCAACTTGTTTCTCATTTAGAGGTCTAAAGTCTTCTAATTCACCACTCATCGTATTATAAATCTGTAAAACCATAAGTTCCACCAAAAACTTTGCATCAACCAATTATACAAAAAATTAGAATACCCCTGATTTAAAGTTATACAAATATTATTTTTAATGAGATTATGTGTATAGATCTTGAATTCATTAAACCTAAATACGTAAAATAGAGCAACTCTATTTATCACATATCCGAGATGCGGTGAGATTGCTGGAAGAATCCTCAGTTGTTATTTGTCCAAATCCCAAATGTAATAGGCAATTCAAGGAGTCTATAGTTTTAACTGTCAACTCAGTTAGTCCTCCAAAACAATACATGGCCTGCCCCTTTTGTTTCGCCAGTTTAGAGACTCAGTCTCTGATTGATAATGATAAAACCTCTGAACAGGAAATTCAAAAAGTCGTTCCTGAAGAACCCATTTTTGAGAATGAAACTTTGGAATTTGAAGAATTTGAGGAAAATTTAGATGAACCCACTAATGATGGTCAGGAGAAAGAAGATTCAGGATCTGGTTTCTTTAGTAAAGTAAAATCATTGATTCCTGGTTCAAGTAGTCCAAAAAAAGATAGGAAACAAAAACCGAAAGAATCTGAATCTGATCTGGAAATTTCAGTTGAAAAAGAAAATCATCTAGACGATAATATTGGATTCAAAACCCCTAAACTCGAAAATCAGAAGAATATTGGATCTACAAACAAACAAGATACCCATTCAGGATGTCCTCAAAGTTTTGGATACTTGTCAAACCGACCAAAAGATGAACCAATTCCTCAGGTTTGTTTTGTATGTCCAAAGATGGTTGACTGTATGCTAAGTCCGAAAGAGAATTAAGTGTGCTTTTTGTTTACAATCAAATTTAATACCTTTAATTACTAACCTATTTTTGTATTAATTTTAAGAATAAAGAATCAAGAATTGTTTAATAGTTTCCCTATTTATCAATTTCATAAATTGGGGAAGCTGAAAGTGAGTGAAACACAGTATATCCAATCTAAAGCTAATGTTACCAAATTAGGTGCAGTTCTTTTAGGCAAACACGTAGCTTGCGATGCTTATGATGAAAATAGGCCAATAAGAGTTGTTACTCATGCACATGCTGACCATATGGTTGGATTAGGAAAGAGTCTTAAAAACTGTAAGGTAACTGTGATGACCCCCGCTACTAGAGACATGATACTTGCTTTGAAAGGCCCTCGGTTTCTTTCGAGAGGACCATTAAAAACTCTAGATTATGGAGAATCTTTTGTTTATGAAGATGAAACAATGACATTGCATTATGCTGACCATATATTGGGGACTGCTCAAGTTCTAATCGAAGATAAAGAACAAACAAGAATCCTCTACACAAGTGATTTTAGATTTTCTAAAACCCCCATATTAGATGTAGACCTATTAGTCATGGAAGCTACTTATGGTCATCCTTCACGAGTTAGACCCTTTAGTATGATGGTAGAAGGTATGCTTGTTTCTCTGGTAGAACAAGGATTAAAACGGGGACCAGTTTATGTTTTTGGTTATCACGGCAAGCTTCAGAAAATGATGAGAATATTGTATGAAGCGAAAATTAAGATGCCCTTCATTGTTCCTGAAAAAATTTTTAGAGTTTCAAAAGTTTGTGAACAACATGGAATGAGACTAGGTAGACAACTTCTTCCATTGGATGGCGAACAGTCCCAATTAATGATAAATCATAATGAACCTTGTATTGTTTTTTATCATTCCTATTCTAGGAGAAAAATCCAGGGACAGGCTCTACGAATTTCTGCAAGTGGTTGGGAATTCAGGAAACCTTGTCGAAGGATTAAACAGAATGAATATGTAATTGCGTTAAGCGATCATTCTGACTTTAACGAATTGCTAGAATATGTTGAACGATGCAATCCCAGAATGGTTATAACAGATAGATATCGTTCTGAAGCTGCAAAAATCTTTGCAAAAGAAATCGAAAAAAGACTAAACATTCCAGCAAAGGCCGCACCAATATAACTAAGCTCTGAATCAATTATTGAAACCCAAATTCTTATTATCCTGTCAACACTTGAACTGAATTAGGGAAGTATTCTTTATGGTAGAACCAGAAATCAAGGCCGAATCTTTCAAGGAAATAATAATTATGGAACAAACCCGTTTTAATACAATAGATGATTTGGCTAGATTCGCAAACATTGCTGTAGGTGGAAAAACCACAGGATTGTATTGGGCAAACGGTGTCGTTTTTATTTATTATCCATTACCTACATCAACAGAAATTGCTGCAAAAGCTCTAATTGAGGAAAAAAAGGTATTCTGGGCATTTGTAAGTTATGCACTAATGCCTCAATATAAAGCGATAATTGAAACAAAAGAAAGGATCATGGTCCCTGTTATAGATATGTCAACAAGCAACCTTTTCCAAAAGGTCGGTCAATGGCTTAAAAAGCAATCTTGATAAATCTTTTAATATTCTAAGAATTTTTACGTTTTCTAAACGATTGTAGATAATTTTCAAATTGTCCACACTTCTTTAAATATGATCCATAGTTTACCAATGCCGCCATTCCACGGGCAGCATCTTCAGGGGAGAAATATGCGGGTATTCCGAGTCTATCAAACCTTGAACGTATATATAGGGCCATCTCAGTTTCTCCCACATCACAAGCAACAACAGATTTGTTGTATTTCTTACTCAGACGATAAACACGATCAACAAAGTCTTCTTGAAGAGCTGGGAGATGATGCAAACCTAAAACGATAATTCCGTCTATTTGAGGGTCCTCAAAAAGAATCTGTATTCCTTCTTCAAACATTTCAGAAGTCACAGAACCAGTTAAATCAACTGGATTCATATTGGTTGCAAAACGTGGGATTCTTCCATCCTGTTTTAGCCTCTCAAATTTTGATATAGTTTCATCTGAGAACTTCTTCACTTGTAATCCCTGTTTTATGCATTCGTCCACAGCCATGATACCTGGTCCTCCAGCATCAGTGATTATTGCAATATTATTCCCTGCGACCGGAGATTGAAAAGCCAAAGCTTTTCCCATATCAAAAAACTCTTCCAAGTCACCTGCTCTCAAAACACCTACCTGCTTAAAAGCGCTAGAATAAATTTCATCTGTTCCAGCTATTGACCCTGTATGAGATGAAGCTGCTCTGGCTCCTGCTTCCGATCGTCCAACTTTTAAGGCGATAATGGGTTTTTTGGGGGTGACCTTTCGGGCAATTTTCATGAATTCTCTTCCATCAGTGATACTTTCTGCATAGAATAGAATAACCTGTGTACTTTTGTCATGGAGAAGGAAATTAAGCATCTCTGATGCAGTAACATCTGCTTTGTTACCAAAGCTCACAAATTTACTTACGCCCATCTGTTTACCTGACAGATAATCCAAAGCGGCAGCACCGAAAGCACCGCTTTGTGTTACTATTGCTGTGGGACCTGCCATTGGTCGAGGAGTGGCAACTACTTCATCTCCTGTTGTAAGAGTTTTAGTTTCAGGTAAGAATAACATATCTACTCCAGTTTTGGAATCGTATACACCTAAGCAATTTGGACCAAGAACTCGAATTCCAGCATTTTTTGCAATCTGCGTAACCTCTTCTTCAAGTTTCTTATTACCAACTTCACTAAATCCTGAAGTTATTATTACTGCTGCTTTTACTCCTTTTTTACCGACTTCCTTCATAACATTGGGAACAATTTTGGCAGGAACAACAATAACTGCTAAATCAACCTCATCTTTTATATCTAAAATTGAGGAATAACAAGGAAATCCTTGAATTGTTTTTTCATTAGGATTGACAGGATAAAGATTTGCTTTGAAGAGTCCTCGTTGTTTATTAATAACAAAATTTTTGAAAATAACATGTCCTGCTTTCATTGTTCTTCGTGAGGCACCTATTATTGCAACTCCTTTAGGATCAAAAAATATTTGCATCTGATTCACTTCTGATGCCATTTCCTTTTCCTCCTTGAATATGTAAATTTGATATCACTTCTTCATTTGTGTTTTGGATCTTAAGATTACTATTGGATAATGTCTAACAGAAGCAAGCATTTTCCAATTGACCTGATTTAAATTAACGTTGAATGTTTGAGCCATTTCCCAAACTGTTTTTCCAGCTCCACCTTTTCGCGCTCGATTAGCTATTCTCGCGATTTCTATTGCTTCTTCAGTTGAAAATCTTGCTCCAACAACTGCTAAAGGGGTTGCTCGTTTTTTCAATTTTAGGAATCTACCTATAATATATGCAAAAACTCCTCCACCAGAATGTATTCCTTTGATTGGTAATGGATGGGGTGTAAAATGGAAAGAATTTAGTGAATATGTTTTATCTGTATCAACTATCACTACAGTCACGGATTTTCCAAGGTCGTTCCTTATTTGTTTACATAATTTATTGGCTATATCTTGACTATTTTTTAGAGGTAAACTCACATATGAATAAGGAATATTGCTTCCATCAATTCCACCCTCTGATCCATGCATAAGTGTTGGAAAAAAACCGCTTCGTTCTAAGGTTAATTGTTTATGCTTGCTGCCTTTTTTTATTGGATATGAACGAAGATTTTGTATGGTTTTTTCTCTTAAGTGACATATTGGTCCAAGGAAATAGGGCCAAATAATTCGCATCCAATATTTGGCGATGATAACTGCAATTTTAGTTGGTTTTATATTATCTTCATCAATTAAGTTACCTAATGCTGTAGAAATTGCTTTTTCTGAAACGGTAATGATATCTCCATTTTCTATTATTGTCTCAATTGCCTGGATTATTTGTTTAATGTAATTATCTTTCGGTTTCCAATAATTAGTTTCAATTGCAACAACTTTGTATTTGTTAGCCACCTTCCATCACGTATGAGGCTATTGATCTGTCTTGTTTTAATCTGAAATAAAAATGTTCATGCAAAATAATATCTTATTTCAAATAATTAGATTTACTACCACTAAAAATAATCGGTAACATTTTGTAGGAAGATAACTCTGAATACTTTGTAGAAGCTTAAGAGGAGATTAATTATATTGTCAAAAGAAGACGAAAGGGAAGTGAATATTTTTGATCTCCTTGAAGAAGCACCTAAAGAAAATGTCCCAACGAATAAACGCTCCGAACTTCTCGACTCAATTGGAGTTAAAGACCGTTTTAGAGAAGGAAATATAAAAATAGATATGCGAACCTGCAGAGGAATAGAGTGTAATTTCTGTGTAAAAGTTTGTCCAACTAATGCTTTGTACTGGAAGACTGGTGAAATTGGGATAGTCGACGATTTGTGCGTATATTGTACTGCGTGCGTTGCTAATTGTATGGTGGATGATTGCATAACTGTAAATAGAAAGCGTCAGGATGACAAGATCGAGACCAAAAAAGGAAAGAAAAAGTAGAGTCTTTATGCTCTACAACTGATGAATATTTTAAGGAACATAGAGTAAAAAAATGACTCCTGATTCTTTAAGTTTCACGAAAACTTTATGTTTCATGAATGACCACAAAAAGTTTCTAAGAGGAGTTATAGTTGGTTGATATTAATTGGAAAAAGATTATTAAAGCAGCAATAGATGTTGAAGAACAATCTATTGCTCTTTATACAATGGCTTTAGAAAATGCCAAATATCCTTCATCTAAAGTTTTTCTTAAACAGTTAGTAGCCGAAGAGAAAGGTCACAAAAGTAAACTTCAGGCAATAATGAATGACGAAAATAAAATTTCAGAATTAGGTTTTCATAGCGGTCCAATTCAGGACCTCAAAATCGTTGATATGATGGAAGATAGTCCACTATCTGCTACCGCAGATTATGAAGCAATTCTAGTTTATGCTGCGAAACGTGAAAAGACAAGTTATGATTATTATAGAACATTAGCTTTAGGATTAAAAGGACAAATTGGTGAAATATTCTCAAAATTAGCTCAAGAAGAGCTCTCGCATAAGAACAAACTTGAAAAAGAATATGATGATTGCGTATTATCTGAAAATTAAATAATCTATCATCCTAAAAAATAAGGAAATCTGTATTGTTTTCCTATTTTCTATTTTTAATATTATATAGAATCTAAGCGCACCCATTGAACTTAATGTATTAAGATTATTCAAATGATAATTTTTATTTTTAGAATTATTTTATTATTTCGGCTGTAACACCATCGATACTGACGGTTTTTTCTTCCTTGTTTTTTGTATTTCTGAAAGTTATTTTGTAAACTGGATTGTAGATTATTGCATACTCAGTTACTTGAAATAATTCATTTTCAATATTCTCTACTTCTTTAGGTCTGTTTATCAATTTGGATTTCGCTAAAGATAATATCCCCTTATTAGTTATCTTTAATTTTTCAGCGTTCTTCCCGAATTCTTTCAATATTTTTTTCGGGTTATCTTCGGACGGAGCTATTGGAACTTGATCTGGAGAGATTTCATTTCCCTTTTTATCAAGAATGAAATACGCTTTATCCTCATAAAATGATAATTCCTGGCCTTCAATACTTACAACTTTACGAAACTGCTCTGGTTCGCTATCCGGAACAGAAATTAATTGAGGTTTAAAGGATTGTCCAAGAACCTTAACTTCTTTTGCTTTTTCAGCAATTTCAAATGTATAAATCTTGTTTGAATAATATTCTATTCTATATTTTGCATCAATAAGAATATACGGTTCATAGTGTTTATCCACCGAAACCACATGAATATCTTCTGGTTTAGGTTTTGAAAAGCGTTTTACAAACAATTCATTTTTCATTTCTTCTGCAGTTTGTTTTAAAGTAGCAGGATCTACCCTTGCTTTATAGACAATAATCTTCCTTTGCACTACATTTTCAGGAATCTGGGGAATCGCTGTCAAAGATAACACCTATTGAAACAAGATTAAAGAAACCTTTCGCTAATTAATCATTTATGAATCTGAACTCCACATTCAATATCTTGGTAAGGAATTTCAAACTCTAATAACTACAAAAAAAGAAATAGCATCTTCCAGAAAATAATTAAGAAAAGGATCTATTTTACATTTTGATTAAAAAATTTTAGTACTGAATCAACTTATTTTTTAACCTTTAATCCTTTTTTTCTATTTTTTTCTCTAATTTTAAGATTGACTTTTCTAATGAATTTCTTCGAACTTCTATAGTAATGTCTCCACGGGTTAATTCAATTAATCGTCTAGCAACATCACATTTTCGTCTTAGTCCATTGACTATAACGTAGGCGTCATCCAGAGCTGTTAATTCTAAATATATATCTTCCATTATCTCTAAACATTTCTCAGATGTTTTTATATCACCTTTTCGAATTAAATCCAAAACTCTTCTTCTAAGTTCCCCTATTACATCCCCTAAAGACAATAAATATGGGATTATTGGAACATCAATCTCTTTTGGTCCAACAAAACGATCTTCCTTAATTAAAGTAAGAAATATTTTAGCCTCAGCATGTTCCTCAAATGCAGCTGCAACAAATCCACTATAAAAAATATACGGATATTTTTTTGAGATTTCTCGAAGTTTCAAAAAAAGGTCTTTTGCTTCATTAAGTAATGATATAGCATCATTAAATCTTTCTTGATGAGTCATCTGTATTGCTTGCTTAGAAAGTCGAGTTGCTCTTCTCATATCTCTCTGAATTTCTTCCCGAACTTTCTCTTTATCGTTTAAATCTTCCTGAATTTTTTCTAGAAAATCCTTTAGTGACATTAAGTTCACAACCAGAAACCTTCAAAATAGATCTAAGCCAACTTAATAGCTTTTTCTAGGCAACTGAGCAAAACCACCCTGCTTTCTGGGGCTTCATCTAAAATTGTGTAACCAATCTGTGATTTAATTTTTTCAGCAAATTCTTTTATTTCTTTATGAGTTGGCATATTATTATATTCCATTCGTAGTCTTGAAAAACCTACATGCATGTAGGCTTTTGGTTCAATATATGTAGGATTTGCTTTTTTGATAATACTTGCAAAATGTTCTGGATGTTCAAGATTTAGATTTCTTGCCAAAGTCAATCTGATTACTGTGGGACAATTGAAGCTCGAAAGTAATTCTAGAGTTTCATTAAGCTTTTTCCAAGCATCTTTAATTTGGGGACGACAAATTCTGGAAAAAATATTTTTAGAAAAAGCAGAAACTGAGATATAAAGCTGTGTAGGTTCTTCACTTAAATTTGAAAGAGCTTCTGGAATAGTTCCATTTGAAACCAAAAATGTACTGAAATTTCTTTTATGAAAGTTTTCTATTAATCCATCTAAATAAGGATAGATTGTAGGCTCTCCTGTAAGGCTGATTGCTGCATGTTTGGGTGATAATGCTTCCATACGTTTATCCTGGTTAGCGTTGGGAGTTGCTTTGTACCCGGTTAATATTCGTTTTTGCTCTCGTATACACCCCTCAATTATCGATTCAGGATCATCCCATTTTGGCATCAGAGTTTCATCCCATCGGATGTTGTGATCTCCACTCTGTGCCCGCCAACAAAATACACATCCTAAAGTACAATGAAAAATTGACGGGGTCATTTGGAGACATCTATGGCTTTTTATTCCATAAAATTTTTGTTTATAACAAGTTCTGTCCTGAACAATACTATTGTATAACCACCTGCACCTTTTTACTGCAGAATGATTTCCTACGACATGATATTTTTGTCGAATCAACATATGTTTTATTTGTTCAGGAATTAAAGATGGCAAAAATTCTTACCTACCAACATTATAATGAAAATCTAAAGAAAAAAAGAAATGAACAATTTGGTGTAGCGCCATGACAACAAAATAGTAGATGTTGTGGGCGCTTTATTTTCGTTGATTAATAGTGCATTTATTCTGTTGCGTGCTTTATTGATTTAGTCCCGAAACTTTTGTAATTTTTGCAGCATCTCTTTATCGCCTTCTGCATCTCCAGCGCATGTTGCTATTATACCGTCTACGACTCCATCAAGTCTTGCCGCAGTTTCTTCTACTTTATCCATTGTTGTTGTAGCAGGCCAACCAATCATTTCCATAGTTTTTGCATTTTTTTCCGTAGCAACTAAGAAATAAGCAAATATCGGTTTATTAAGTTTCTTACATTCTTTAGCGACTGCTTCAAGCATTGGGAACGTTTTATCTTCAAGTCTCATGAAATAAATAAAATCCCAATCTCCTCTTACTCGTTCAAGGTTATCTTCTAAAGATCTTCTAGATGTTAATAGACATCCTAATTTTAAGTTCTTAAGTTTTACATTTGTGCGAAGAAACTCTCTAGCCCCTTCAGAAGATTTTAACATTTTTATGGGTTCACCAAATTTGGGATTATCACCCATTGTGACTATTAAACCGTCAAGTCCAATAATATCAGAAGCTAATGCTAAACCTCCTACTTCAACTGGACCTTTATAGTGCAAAATAAAAATTGGAACAACATACTTATCAGGATATTTGGCTTTAAGCAGACAACTTACAACAACACCGCTTGGTGCAGGAAAACCAGCTGCACTATCAGTTACGTTCCATCCATCAACCAGATCCTTTAATTCTTCAGCAAGTTTTTGAAATTTTCGTGTTGGGACAAATTCATTTAATATTTTCATGATTCCATCTCGGATTGATGGATACATAGATTAGATTTAAAAATCTTTTGTAGCAGTTAGTTCTATATTTTCTTGAATAATTATATGCCCCAAAATGTTTTTTTATAAAAAAATAAACAATTTTTACATTTGATTATTCTAATTAGAAATTAATTAAAATGAAATTCTATATTTAGTGGCTTAAGAATTTTTACAATTTTTTAGGAGTTATAAAAAATTTGGATAAAATGAATTTAGAAAACAAAAAATTTATAACTTTCCGTGAAAGAGGCATAATTTGCTGATAACGAAAAACTACTTGAATTTTTGTACAATACTAAGGTCGTGGCATAAATTTGGTTGAGACAAAATATTGTTCTCCAAAATGTAGATTGTTTAAATGTGTAAAACGAGCTGTAATTTTCCAAGGAAACAGAATATGGTGTAGATGGACAGATGAAGATTGCAATATAGCCAATTGTAGTTACGCTACGTGTGTTAGACGACAATTGTTGCCTGGAGGCGTATGCGGAGAATCTGTAAAACGTAAAACTGTTGAAAGACAATTAGATGATGATGACGAACTACTACCTCCGGTAAAACTTAGAGGAAAAGCATTGAGAAAACTAGGAGATAAAGAATTCTACTAGATCTTTTCAATATTGATAAATAGTTTTTTATTCGAACTGATGACCAATATTTGATCTTAAGGGACGAAAACTGCAGCTGCGATAACTGTAGTCCATTGGTTCAGGATCAAATGGAATCCCCATGGTTGTTGCTAACATTGTTGCAGCTAAATCCTCTGCATAATTTCCTGCGACTTCTGCTGTTTGACCAAAAGAGTGATGCTCTGATAAGTAACCATAACTATTTGTGCTTGATGGTATGGCCATACCTATTGATGCCGCAATAAGTCTATGTGGTTCTTGAACACAATTTTTTGACATTACTGCAAATGTTATTTCCCCTGGATGAAGCATCTTTAATCCTCTATCTTTGGATATCACTTTACATCCCGGTGGCAATATGCTAGACACTGTCACTATATTACATGCCTGAATACCTGCGTTTCTGAGAGCTAACTCAAAAGATTGCAAACTTTCCTTGTGTCTACCCACACCTTTAGTCATAAATACATATCTGGGAATCATTTCATTCATTTCTCTCCATGTTTTTATTTTTTCAATTAAATCTTAGGTAAAAGCCACGAAAAATCTGGGGCTCTCTTTTTTCGTTCAACATTTTTTATTCGCTCATTTAGAGCATGAGTTATAATTGGTAATGCAATTGTTGCATCACAATAGCATGTTATGTCTTTCCCAGTTCCTGAAACTTTACCCCAACTTTTTGCCTCTTCAAGAGTACATCCTGATAATCCACCCCATTGTGGTGAATCAGTAGTAATTTGAATTGCATATTTATGAGGGTAATAATATTCTTGTATACTCTTTCTTCGGTTACCTTTTCTTCCTTTAATTTCTTGATCCATTGTCTTGGGAGAAATTGATATTGCTAATAGTTGGGTAAAATCTTTAGGCACTCCTCCACCAATATAAATTACAGCTGTATCTTTGGTTTTTTCTCCTATACTGACAAATTGATCAAATTCTTTGGCTTGATCTACTATCAAATTATGTCCTTCGTTTTTTGCCATTAAAACTGCTTCACCATAAGCGCTATCAAGCATCGCTGGGCTGAAAATTGGAACTCCATTTTCTGCTGCAGTAGCTGTTATACTTTTAATTTGCTTATTATTCAACCATTTACCAAGCAGGTATAATATTTCCATTGAAGAATAAGGATAATTTGCCTGTAGAGTTAGCAGGAATTCAGTTAGAATTTCTTCCATCTTTCTGTAATCTGTTTCTATTCCATAGACGTCGTAATATCTATTGATGTCCGCTTCTAGAAGTTCTTCGTCGTTAATATTTTCAGTTGCTTGCCAATAACCCAATCCCATTGCATCGACAATATCTTCTGATATATTTGCCCCCGTTGATACGATAACATCAATAAATCTGTTTTTGATAAGCCAATTAATTAATGTCCATTGTCCAGCAGTACTCATTGAACCTGCTAATCCAAGAACAATTGTAAGATCTTTTTCTTTTATAATTGTCTCCCATAGATCTACAGCTTCTGATAATTTTCTTCCTTGAAAAGCAGTTTTTCCCATTTCATAAAGAAGTTGAGAAATTGTTTTTTCTTTAACTGTAAATCCTTCAACTTTTCTAGTCAAAGGGATTTTCATTGAGTTTCAGCTCCTATATAAATTTTAAAATCACTACTAGCCTTGTATTTAAATATGCAGTTGCTGAAAAAATCGTTAAAATTTTGCTTTTAAGGTTAAAATCGGCAAAATTAGAAGCAGATTTATCTATCTAAAACCTATTAATTGGATTTTTGTAAAAAAATTGTTTATTTTATCCGGTTGAAACTCGTTTAACTACTGGTGGTCTTTGTTTTTTAAGGACCCTATACCCACAAATGGTGCATTTTACACCTCCACCTCGCAATTCAAGTTCTTCTGTTCTAACTTGGGCTCCGCATTTCACGCATTCATAAGTAAGTCCTCGTGAGTTTTCTTCTGACATTATTAATCCTCTAGATTGAGGTATCGGTGTTTTACAGGATTTAAATGTTTTCTATTTTATGAAGAACAACTTATCTGAATAATGTTGAATGTAACAAAAGACAAATACCTCTAGGATTTCAGTATAGATTAAAATGTTAGAACAAAAAATTAAGGCTAAAAAAGTTGTGGTTGCAGTTCTAGGGTTAGGACACGTGGGGTATCCAATGTCGTCACTATTTGCTAAGAATGGATTCTTCACAATTGGTTATGATATTAATGGTCAACGTTTAGTAGATATTAAAAATGGTAAGGTTATCTCAGAACTTAATTCTTTGTTACCGAATGATGAATTGAAAAAACAAAAAGTTTTATCTGATATTTCAAAAAATTTGAAGCTTACAAACGATGAAAGTGATTTGAAAACTGCTGATGTTTTTATTGTGGATGTACCGACTCCATTGAAAGAGGATGAGACTCCAAATCTGATTTTTCTTGAAAATACATGTAGAACTGTTTCAAAATTTATTAAAAAAGAGACTTTGGTAATTATAGAGAGCACGATTTATCCTGGTGCTACAGAAGAGGTAGTGAAACCGTTACTTGAAGAATCTGGTTTTAAGGCTGGCCAAGATTTCTACTTATCTTTCTCTCCAGAAAGAATCGACCCTGGAAACAAAAAATGGAACATTGAACTAATACCTAAAATTGTTGGAGGGTTGAATAAAGAAAGTGTTATTTTTGCATCATTATTGTTTTCTCAGGTTCTTGAAGATGTAGTTCCAGTGTCTTCTCTTAAGGTTGCTGAGGCCACAAAAATGTTAGAAAATATTTTCCGAAGTGTAAATATTGCACTTATCAATGATCTTTCAAAATTCTTTGAAAAACTTGGAATAGATACTTGGGAGACAATTGACGCTGCTTCTTCAAAGCCCTTTGGATTTATGTCACATTATCCTGGACCAGGAGTTGGAGGTCATTGTATTCCAAAAGATCCTTTTTATCTATTATACAAAGCAAAAAAGATGGGAGTGTCTGTCGAGTTTATTGAAGAAGCTGCAGCAATAAACAAAAATATGCCTTTTTACATCTTTCATCTAGCAGAAGAAACACTAAAAATTCGAAAAAAACCCATGACTACTTCAAGTTTTGGTGTTTTAGGTATCACATATAAAAAAGATGTTCTAGATTTAAGAAGGACTCCTTCAAAGACTGTCATTCAAGAATTATGTAAAGTTTCTAAAAATGTGATGACTTTTGATCCATTAACTTCAGAAAATTTTGGTGCAAATAATAGAAGTTTAGACGAAACTATTTCTAATAAGGATTGTATAATTCTACTTGTTGATCATTCATTTTTTAGGGATAATAATATCGAAGAAAAAATAAACAAATTATCCCCAAAATGTTGTTTAATTGATGCTCGAAACTTCATAGATACTAAAAAACTGAAGAAATCTATATTGTATAGATGTTTAGGAAAACCATTTCTTAATTAATTTCAGAATTTTTCTATTTGATGTAAGACATATTAAATTTCATAAATTTTGGTGTTTGAAAAGATATTTATCTTCACAGCATGACATTCGGTTAAGAACGTTTAGTTTGATTGAGAGATCCTCTCTCTCGATGGAAGATATTATGATGATTAGCCATGAATGACAAAAACTCAGATTTTTCAGTAGTTATGCCAATTCACAACGAAGCTGAATTACTTAAACTAAGTTTACCCTCAGTAATTCTTTTAAATCCAAAAGAATTGATCCTTTTATTCGATAACTGTTCAGATGATTCATACGACGTTGCAGTACAAATAACTAAAAAAATGAATTATTTTGAGAAGACCTCTTTCGAATTAGTTTCTAAAGAAGAAGGTTCCGAATTTTCATTTCGACCAACATTTTTAAGACGAAAAGGCTATCTTAAAGCCAAAAGCAGTAAAATCTTAAAAACTGATGCTGATCTAATACTGGATCAAAAAATAAAAAAATATATTCCTTTATTAGGAAAAAATGATATTCGAATCATAAATTTCGAGTTCCTAGACTTTCCTATATCCTACAGACATATGATTAAACGTTTTTTAGAGAAATTACGAATACCGTTACCTCAAAGTGAACGTTGGTTAGGCGGTAATGTGTTATTTTTCCTCGAAGATTGGAAAAAAGCATTCAATGAAAGGCAGAATGATCAAAAAAGGAGAATTGATTTATCAAAAGTAGCTCGAGGTGAAGATACTCTATTTCATAAATTGTTACTTTTAGAGAAACATAAAAGTATAATCATTTTGACAAAGACTTTACATCTGAGACCTGTTGAGTCTCCAAGACGTCACTATTTGCGTGGTCAAATATCTTGGAATGTTGCCCATAGATCTTTTTTGATAGTTCTAGCTCAAGCAATAATTTTTAATCGATTAAAAATGGTAAAAGGATACTTAGATGCAAGAAAAGGAATTGATCAGACTTATTCGATGAGGTCTTAAACTAAAGTACATAATTAAATTAAGTATCGAAATAAATATTGGGTTTAAATTAATGCAGTCTTATTAAATGTTTTGGATTTGGAGAACGATTATTATTTGAATATTTCTCCTCCACCAATACCTGAATCTGAAGATTTCTTTGGTGATTCCGTTATTTCAGGAATATTTGTTGATCTTAACGAAAATCTTCTCAATAAGATTTTAAATTGGCTTCAAAATATAAAAATGTTAGAAAACCTAAAACTCAAATTAATAATTGATGGAAATCTTCTGGATATAAATACTCATAATATTCAAATATTGTTGAAGATTTTGAAAGAATGTTCTAATGAAAAATAAATAATCTCATAATAATTAAAAAGATTTGATTTAACCTATTTTTATCCATTGTTGAATCTAGCTTTTTCTACATAAAGTATTATTTGGTTATTTGTTTAGTATTGATGGGTGATTTTCATATCAGATGTTTATGTTGATCCAACTGCTGTTATTGATAAAGAGGTAAAATTAGGAAAAGGGACAAGAATTTGGCACTTTGTTCACATTATGAAAGATGCTAAAATTGGAAATGATTGTGTCATAGCGGATTATGTTTATGTTGGTAAAGGTGTAAAAATAGGGAATAACGTTAAGATTGAAAATAGAGCAACTATATTTGAGGGTGTAACAATTGACGATAATGCTTTTGTTGGCCCTCATGTTGTTTTTACTAACGATCTCTATCCTCGGAGTATAAAACCTAATTGGAAAATCTTTCCTACTTTTGTGAAAAAGGGGTGCTCCTTGGGTGCTGGGTCAGTAATAGTTTGTGGAGTTACAATTGGAGAAAAACCGAAAAAAATGTTTTAATGGAATGTAGTGATTGTAAGCAGATATGCGAAATATCAATAGATGATTTCAATATGATTTATGAGTGAAATAAATTGAGCTGTAAAATTCCCATTGCAAAACCGAATTTTAATATAGAAGAAGAAAATGCAGTAAAAGAAGTTTTAAAATCTGGAATTTTAGCTTCAGGACCGAAAACAAGGAAATTTGAAAAAGAGTTTGCTGAATACATTGGAGTTAAACATGCTATCGCTGTAACCAATGGGACAGTAGCTTTAGATATTGCTCTTAAATCACTCAACATCGGTCCAGGAGATGAAGTGATTACATCTGCTTTCTCATTTGTAGCATCAGGTAATTGTGTTTTATTTCAAAAAGCTAAACCTGTATTCGCTGACATTGATCCAAAAACTTTCACTATTGATCCATCAGATGTTACCGAAAAGATCACAGTTAAAACCAAGGCAATAATTCCTATACATTTGTTTGGTCAACCTGCAAAAATGTCTGAACTTAAAGAAATTGCTGATGATTATGACATACCACTGGTGGAGGATTCTGCTCAAGCTCACGGAGCTGAATACAAAGGACAAAAAGTTGGAGGATTGGGTGACATTGGTTGTTTTAGTTTCTATGCAACGAAAAATATGACCACTGGAGAAGGTGGAATGATAACTACTAATGATTCAAAGCTAGCAGAAAAAACTCGTATGCTTATTAACCATGGACAAAACAGCAAATATAACCATGAAATATTAGGTTATAATTATCGAATGACCGAGTTTTGTGCTGCTATTGGGTCAATTCAGTTGAGTAAACTTGATGAATTTAATTCTAAAAGAATAGAAAATGCTACTTTTTTGAGTAATAATATTAGAAAATCTAATGGATTGACCGTTCCGTATGTAATGAATGGAGTAAAACATGTTTTCCATCAATATGTGATAAGAATAGAAGATAGTTACCACCTGAATAGAGACATATTTGCAAATCTTTTACATGATCATGGTATAGGAGTTTCTATTCACTATCCACTTCCTATTTACAAACAACCATTGTATCAAAAATTAGATTACATAGGAAAATTATGTTCTAATACTGAGGAAGCCTGTAAAAAAGTTTTGAGTTTACCCGTTCACCCTCTTGTAAGTTTTAATGATAATAAATATATGATAGAAGTTTTGAAAGATTTGAACTAAAATTTTTCTCGTCTATCGCCTATTTTTTTGCTCTCAAGAAAAATTAGTTAGAATTAGTTAGAGTGAGTATATCATCTATTCAAAAGAAATTTTAAATAAAACGTTTTAATTAAAATCATTCTCTTTGATATTACCTTAAGATAAAACTCATTCTAATACATTGAATATTTTATTCTTTTTCATCTGATCCAATTTTGATTTTATCATTTTCTTTTCTTCGGAATATCGTTCTAGTAATTTGCTTAATCCATCAAGTACTTTCGATTTTTCAAAATTTTTTTGGGTGTCAAAAATATAGTCTAATTGATTAAAGTCTCTCATTAATTCAAAATATTTTGCTGCCCAACCTATTGCCAGAACAGGAATCCCATTTTTAAAAGCATTAACAATTGAATGATATCTAGAGGCTATAATAAAATTAAACTGAGAAATAATTTTCTCAATTTCAAATACATTTAATTCATTTGAAATTATCTCTACTTCATTTTCGTCGTTAAAAAGATCTTTAATTTTTTTACAAATGAAATGGTCCGTTTGGGCA
>JARRMB010000014.1:0-31861 GCA_037386325.1 Candidatus Bathyarchaeota archaeon | reverse complement strand
GCTATTACCGCGATTACTAGAATTATAATTAAAACATATAGAGCTTCATTTGACAGTCCAAATGGGTGACCTTCAGATGTTCCGTCTCCGCCATTACCACCGTTACCTCCATCGCTTGGGATTTGGGTGAATACTGCTTCATAATTGTAGGTGTATCCCATTCCGTGAGAAACTTGCAAAGGATTATCAGTTATTACATTTGTATCTAGAGATGGATCGCCTCCATGTCCTGGCATATATTCTCCTGTAACAACCCAATTCTTGAATTCGTAACCACTATCTGGAGTCGCTGTTAAACTAAAAGTTGGCTCGTCTTGGCCATAGGCATATCTTCCTGATGATGGTGTTGTAGTACCTCCAGGTGTTGAACTGACCGTAACAAATGTTACTTGTGTAATCTGGGTTGGGTTTGTCATATAATCTTGTAACGGATCAGCAACTTCTATTGGAGTAGGTTGTTCTATTCCAGCTAATATTGGGGTGAAAACTGCTTGATAACTGTAAGTATAACCAAAACCGCAGATTATTTGAGCGGGATTAGTGGTAAAAACTAGACTTCCAATCTGAGGAAGACTAGGAAATAGAATTATTTGCCCAGTCTGGTTGTTAATAAGTTGATTTTCAATACCAGTAGGTGTAGCAGGATCAATTACTCCTTCAACGACCCAATACTGGAATTCGTATCCATCGTCAGGAATTGCAGTCAATGTAATAACTGTTCCATTTGGATAGCTATAAGATCCTGTTTCTGGATCAGTTGTTCCTCCTACTGACGAATATATGACAACAGTTGCATCACTGTCAGTTTGACCATATGAAATTAAAATTGGCAAAATAATTATTATTACTGAAAGAAATGAAATTGATATGATTCTTCGAAATTTTTTCATCAATTTTTCACCTCCCAATAATATCATGATGGATTTTGAATCTATCATAATTGGTGATTTTTGATGATTATTAAAATGATGTTTACATTGTAAGACTCTATTTTTCTAATAAACTATGATTGATGAAAAAACGATTTATGGAGCTTTCATGCTCAGATGGAAAATATTATTTGCCTCGAAAACTAATTTAGAATGATAATCGATTAAAGGAGAAATAGTCAATTGGATGATGCCCATATTAGAGCAATGGTAACATATGTTGTAAAATATTTTAATGAAAACTGTCCTGAAAATTTAGATGCTATGATTCATTTAATAGGTCATGATGAAAGATTTAGAAAAAGAGTAGAATCTATTACTGAAGAAATTCTTAATCATCACGATGAACTTTTTGTAGCAGTAAGTGGTGGAAAAAAAGTTGAAGATTTAGCTCCAAAATATGCAGAACAATGTCAAGAAATCAGAAAGAACATGAGACAACTAGTAGATGACTATCTTGAAGAATGCCAAACCTCAAATTAAAAGCAAAACCATAATAAAATTACTTATGAAAACCAATTAATTGGTTTATTTTATATTCTAACTTATAAAACACTAAAGTTTTATAGGAAAATTGCGTTCATCATAAACTTACCAGATAAAATAATTCTGGTGAATTCTCTGTCTTTCAGAGAGAGTAGGGGCCGTCGGCTAGCTTGGTCCAGGCTCTGAGACTTGGACTCTCGGGACTCCGGTTCAAATCCGGGCGGCCCCACCAATTAATATTTTGCAGATCAAATGAATAAACTATGATTTTTAAAAAAATTAAATTTTTTCTTCACTCAAGATCGCTAACTTGAGTCTTTCAACCTAATTTTTGATGAGTTCTGATGCAATCAACCTGATTAATGTAAGACATGTGAATACATTGTAGACAAACTCTCTATATACTGTTCTGAAAAACAATTCATTTGAAAAATTTTGGCAGAGATGAAAATATGAGTGAAAATCCTACCTTAAGTGAATTATTTCCATTACCCAAAGAAGTAAAAAAGTTGAAAAGTTTTCTCGGCGAGTGGATCGTTGAAGGTAGATTAACCTTTGAAAGCGATACCTTTAAAGTAGAAGGTTTATGGAAGTTTGACCAAGCCGCAAAAGGTTGGGGAGTTTTAGCAATTTTAAAAATGAATATTGAAGGCTTGGGTGAATATGAAGAAGTAGATCTTGTTGGTTTTGATCCAGGGTCTGGTTTATTCCATATCTTCAGTGTAACGAATACAGCAGCAACTCATGACCATAAAGGGAATTGGTTGGATGATAAAACTCTAAAAGTCACATATGAGGTATTACAAGAAGGCAAAAAACAAAAAGAAGAGATTACTATTAAATTTGATCATCCAAATGAGTGGTCAATACACGAAATCGATACAATCAACGGAAAAATAACTTCGACAATGGATGTTAAATTAAGGAAATAGATAATTCTTTCTTTTAGTATCAGCCATTATACTTTCGAGGAAATGTTTCTTTATAAAAAATATTTCCATCACCTTCAATTATTTCTTTTTTATTATACACTTTTTTGGTCTGTAGCTACACTAAAATATCTATTTTTTTGTTTATTCTTTGAAAAATGAAAATATTTATTCAATAAAGTGTCTTTCTTAAATTGAATTGTGAGCAAATCGTATATGAAAATTATATTTTTTGTTTAGGAGATTTAGAACGTAGTGAAATGTGATAAGAATCAAATATTGGTTATGGATTGTGTTGAAGGGATCCGTTCTTTTGTTGAAACTGAAGAAGTTGATGTGATTGTCACGTCACCACCATATAATTTAGGAATAAAATACAATTTTTATGATGATACGATTTCTCGAAAACGATATCTGGATTGGATAGAATCTTTTGCTAAAGAATGTAAGCGTGTATTAAATGACAAAGGCTCATTTTTTCTTAATGTGGGTTCTACACCTAAAGATCCTTGGGTTGCTTGGGAAGTTGCTTTTAGATTGAAAGATCATTTTACTCTACAAAATGTTATTCATTGGATAAAATCGATTGCAATATCAAAAAAAGATGTAGGAAAATACCCAAATATTATAGATGATATTGCTGTGGGGCACTTCAAACCTATTAATAGTAATCGTTTTTTAAACAATTGTCATGAATATATTTTTCATTTCACAAAAGAAGGTAAAGTTAAGCTTGACAAATTGGCGATAGGAGTTCCCTATCAGGATAAAAGTAATGTTGGAAGATGGAAAAAGGCAACTAATGATGTAAGGGACAGGGGAGATACATGGTTTATTCCCTATAAAACAATATGGTCCCGAAATAATCAACGACCTCATCCATCTACTTTTCCACCGAAACTTCCGTTGAACTGTATTCTTTTACATGGTTTAAATCAAACTAAGTTAGTTATGGATCCATTCATGGGGATTGGGAGTACAGCAATAGCTTGCAAAAAATTAGGAATTAATTATATTGGGTTTGAAATTGATGAAACTTATGCAGAAATTTGCCGACAAAAAATAAAAAATGATTTTTCATGAAAAATGGGAATATTTTTTGTTCAGTTTTGGGATTTTAATTATTTTATTTTTGAATAAATTATTGAAATAAGCCTATTTTCAGACTATTTTATATAATGAAATGAATGATAATCCAATATGAATTGAATAAATATTCAAATATGTATTTTTTATCGAATGATTATTCAACTATTAGAAAAGATTTATATGTAAATGAACAGTTATTCAGTTTTAAATTGAATGGACTCTAGTGAAGTTGAAGAACCATGAAAAACAATACTAAATTAACTGCACAAAATAAAACAAAAGGAGCAGTACAATAATGGCTGTAGGAGATATAGCCTGGATATCAACTGCAACTGCACTAGTTATGCTAATGACACCTGCATTAGGATTCTTTTATTCAGGTTTAGTTAGAAAGAAAAACCTAGTATCAACTCTTGTTCAATGTCTAATTATATTTGCTGTTTCAAGCTTAGTTTGGACATTTTGGGGCTACAGCTTAACTTTTGGAAACAGCATAGGAGGTTTTATTGGTGATTTGTCATTAGCTGGATTAAATAATATTGGAATAAATTCGATTAGTGTTTATGCACCAAATATTCCTGAACTATTATTTTTTGCATTTCAATTAAAATTTGCAGCAATAACTCCTGCTTTAATAATTGGAGCTTTTGCTGAAAGAATAAAATTTAGTTCATTGTTAATCTTTACTGTTTTATGGTCAACTTTCATTTATTCACCAGTTGCACATTGGGTATGGAATGCTAATGGTTGGCTGGATCTTTTAGGAGCAGTCGACTTCGCAGGAGGAATTGTAATTCATATTACTGCTGGGTTTTCTGCATTAGCTGCAGCTTTGGTTATTGGTAGAAGAAAAGAACTGACGGATTCAGGTGATAGTTGTTATGCAACTGAACACCGGCCTTGTAACATACCTTATGTGATTTTGGGTGCATCATTATTGTGGTTTGGATGGTTTGGATTTAATGCAGGAAGCGCTTTGGAAGCAAATGCTTTATCAGTTTCAGCACTTGTTGCAACTAATCTTGCTGCTGCCGCTGCCGCAACGAGTTGGATGATTGTTGATTGGATTACGAAAGGAAAACCCTCGGCAATTGGTATATCTGTTGGTGCTGTGTGCGGATTGGTTGCGGTAACTCCTGCATCTGGTTTTGTTAGTGTTTCATCTGCTATCATAATAGGTTTAGTGGCGGGAATAGTATCTAATTTGGTGGCGAATTGGCGTTCGGCAAAAACAAAGATCGATGATTCTCTTGATGTATTCGCTTGTCACGGTATGAGTGGAGTGTGGGGTTCAATTGCAACTGGGTTATTTGCTACTGTAATGGTTAATGATGTTAATGGTTTGTTCTATGGTAATGTTGATTTGTTGGTTGCGCAGATTCTGTCCGTTTTGGTGGTAGCTGCATATTCTTTCTTTGGATCATATTTGTTACTAAAATTAATTAATGTCTTTTCACCGCTGCGTGTAAGTTCAGAAGAAGAAGAACAAGGGCTCGACATAACTCAGCATGGCGAAGAAGCGTACGACCTAGGATTCTAGAACTTTTCGTTCTAGATTTCCTATTTCCTGTAAGAATTGTTTTTTTCCTCGCCCACTTTTTAATATTCAAATGTTTGCTTGTATGTGTATATTATTTGTTCAGAGTTTACATTAACATTAAATAAACATTCATAAAAAAGAAAATGTTTATATACAAATAATCAATAATTAGCGTTTAAATTGAATAGATGTGAATCAGCATGACAATGCAAAAATCAAAAATTGAATGGATTGATTTTGGAGTATCTGGATTAGAAGAATTTATTCCAGGTCTACCAAAAGGAGATGCGATACTAGTTCGTGGTGATCCTGGTACTGGAAAAACCATTGTGTGCTTGCAATTTCTTTATCAAGGTGCGAAGAATGGAGAAAAATGCCTCTACATCACCACAGAAGAAACACCCGCATCTATACTGAGAACAGGAAGAGAACTATGGCCTGACTTTCCACAATTAGTCAAAGATGGTAAAATCAAGATAACTAATATGTCCATAACAGCAGAATATGCTAGCGAATATGGTATCTTAAACAAAGCAGAAGCAATGAATATTGCAGAAAAGGGGTTTGCAACCCAACCAGGAGCAACAAGAGTCGTAATTGATTCTTTGTCCTCTCTTGATAAACGTCTTTTCGATGCTAACGAGTTCAGAGAAGTCTTTATGAAACTATTGCTAGAAACTAAGCAAGCAGGGGCAACGGTTGTACTAACAGCTGAAGGCATACCATTAACTCCAGATATTACAGAATATCTTGTAGATCACCTAGTGTACCTCGATTACAGAAAACAAGATAACGAATGGACCCGCGTTTTTATTCTTAGAAAATCAAGAAGTGTACCTCTAAAACCTCAGATACTAAAACTAAACATTGAACAAGGTGGACTTTCAGTAGAAGAAACACCATTCGCATTAAATCCTGTATGGTTCCAAAGCAAAATCTAAACTTACTAAACGATATTCATTAAAATTTAAATGTGATCGCCTCATTAATTGAGGCTTTTTTTATTTTTTTAAAATTATTTTCTTATTTATTAAAATTTGACGAATGTGACAACCAATTTAATTAATCTTATTGGATAAATTAATAATTCAGTAGGACTTAATAAAAAACTGTAGTGTTTTTGTAAATAAAAAAGGATTGTTTTGTATTCTATTTTTTGGAATACCTACTTTTGTTCTGGAAACTTCGGTTTCTTGTTTAATCTTAAGAATTTTAGATTATATGAAATTTCTATAATATTATATGCATAAGAAATAGGAATCTCCGACTCCATTTATTTGTTCAGAGTTTACATTAACATTAAATAAACATTCATAAAAAAGAAAATGTTTATATACAAATAATCAATAATTAGCGTTTAAATTGAATAGATGTGAATCAGCATGACAATGCAACAACCATCAAATATTGAATGGATCGATATTGGATTAGATGGCTTGGAGAAATTTATTCCAGGTATACCAAAAGGTGATGCAATACTGGTCCGAGGTGAACCAGGAACAGGTAAAACTATCTGCTGCTTACAATTCCTATACAGAGGTGCGAAGAATGGAGAAAAATGCCTATACATCACTACAGAAGAAACACCCGAAACAGTAATGCGAACCGGAGGAGAACTTTGGTCAGACTTTCCTAACTTGATTAGAAACGGAACAATTAAAGTAGTTAACTTATCTATAACAGCAAGCTACGCAAGTGAATACTGTCTAGTCGACAAAACAGAAGCTATGGACATAGTCAAAAAAGGACTAAGAGCACAACCCGGCGCCAGCAGAATTGTTATCGACTCATTATCTTCACTCGCAAGGAGACTATCCGATTCTGATCAATTCCGTCAAGTGTTCATGAAAATATTAATGGAAACCAAGGCACAAGGATCAACTACACTATTTAGTGCTGAAGGTATCCCAGCAACTCCAGGAATTACAGAATACCTTGTGGATCACTTAATTTACCTTGATTACAGAAAACATGACGTTGTATGGACACGTGTATTCCTTCTCAGAAAATCACGAAGCGTTCCTATGAAACCTCAAGTACTAAAACTAAACATCAAAGCAGGTGGACTATCAGTAGAAGAAATACCCTTCTCGTTAAAGCCTGTTTGGTTCGGAAAAGAATAATTGGAGACTGGTGAAAAAAATGTTAGATCAAGCAACAGAATCATGGGCAGCGTTCCAGCAAAACTTCTTCGTAGGTTGGGCACCTGTAGCCATTTTCATTATGGCAACAGCAGGATTCGCATTATTCTACGCCGGAATGGTGCGTAAAAAGAACGTTACTCATACTATATTACAAATTAACGTAGGATGGACACTCGCATTCGTTGTGTATTTCCTAATTGGTTTCCCTCTTGCATACTATGTTACAAACCCCATACTTGGACTTCCTCAGTTTATTCCTACAATCGCTAACCCCTTACCTCCCATACTGTCAGAGACAGGTGCTTACGGGATCGCAGCAAGCCCCTCTGGACTTGGTGACCTAGCAACATGGTTCAAAATGGCAATGTTCGCAATTACAGTTGTTGGAATTATCCCTGGTGGAATGGCAGAACGAGACAAATTCTGGGGTTGGATCTTAGCAGCCACAGGAGTTTCAGGTTTCATATATCCAGTAGTAGAACATTGGGTCTGGGGTGGAGGATGGCTAGCACAAATCGGTTACATTGATTATGCCGGTTCAGGTGTAGTTCACCTAGTGGGTGGCTCAATCGCACTGATGGGTGCAATTGTAATCGGTCCAAGGATAGGAAAGTTTGTAGGAGACCACAAGATGCCGCGAACATTCTTCGGACACAGTATTCCATTATCAGTAATCGGTGCATGGCTACTAGCTTTCGGTTGGTTCGGCTTTAACGTTGGTTCAAGTGTAGCTGGAGATCCAATGACAATTAACGTAGAACTTGCATGGGTTTCATTGACAACAGCAATGTGCATGGCTGGAGGAATGTTTGGTGCAGCTATAACCTCAAGAGGTCACGTATTAACAAGTATGGTTGGATTACTTGCAGGTGCAGTATCAATATGTTCAGGAGCACACATTGTTCACCCACTAGCTGGATTCGTAATCGGAATAATCGCAGGAGTAATCACGACTTTCACAATGGGATTACTAGATCACAAGCTACATATCGACGATGCTTTGGGTTGTTTCCCAGTACATGCAGCATGTGGTATCTGGGGAATACTCGCTACAGGAATCTTCGGTGGAACCGCCATTGGGGCTCACCCATTATATGGATTCGCAGATGTCTCAACATGGATAACCCAAATCGGAATACAAGCGATCGGTGCAGGTTCAATATTCCTATGGTCCGCTGGACTAGGGCTGGTAATGTTCCTTGCACTAAAGAAGCTCAAACTATTACGAGTTTCAAGAGATGCAGAACTTTACGGACTGGATATAGCTCTACACAAAACATTAGCATACCCAGAAGATATGATGGAAGAAAAATAAACTCCAAAGCGCTAAAATAGCGCAATCCTCTTTTTTCTTTAAACTTTAATAATATTTGATTCTATAAATCTTTAATTTTCTTTTATCTTAAAAGATTTACAAAGGTATTAAATAGTAGAAAGAGCGTTTTTTCCCATTCTCACGAGTGGATATAATTGGGTTCCAAATCTACAAAAACTAAACTCAAAATCGCTTTTTTTATCACTATATTAATTTTAGGTGTTTCAATTCCAAGTTATATTTATGTCCAAGCATTGATCCCGAAACCTGCAAAGTTTGAACTTTCTGAATTAAGTCTAGAACAGGATTGGATTCAATTTGGGGATCCGTTGCAACTATCTGTTACTGTGACTAATGTTGGAGATGAAACAGGAAATTACACTTTAATAGTAACTATTTTGGACGAACCAATTGCATCAAAAACTGTGGAACTTGAAGGAAAAGAAAGTAAAATAATAGAAGTTTCAGCGTCTGGAATATCAGAAGGTAACCATACAATAAATGTAGGAGATCTAACAGCTCAACTAAAAGTAACATCAGAAGCTCCAGCGAGACCTGCCAAACTTGAAGTCACTAATCTTGGAATAAGTCGAATCCAAGCAGGAATCGGAGAATCTATTATAATTTCAGCTGTAACCAAAAATATTGGAGACGAAGCTGGCAATTTTGAAATAACACTATATATCAATGACGTTGAAAGAGAGACTCGATCTTTACAACTTAATAGCGGTGAAACCAAAACTGAAGAATTCGAAGTAATAGAACAAAGCGAAGGAACTTACACCGCCAAGGTTGATGATAAAACTAAAACGTTCGAAATTACTTCTAATGCAGAACCACCAAAACCTGCAGAATTTGAAATAACCGAATTAACTGTTAATCCCGTATCTGTTCTAGCGGGTGAACCTGTTTCCATTTCAGTTATTGTTGGGAATATTGGCGAAGAAAGCGGCAGTTACTCTTTGAATCTAACCATTAACGGAGAAATAAGAGAAACAACTAACATCACCCTTTCAGGTGGAGCAACTAAAACCATAGACTTTGAAACAACTGAATCAACTGCAGGTGAATATACTGTAGAAGTTGACGGGCAATCTGGATCATACACTGTTGAGGCCGCTGTTGAAGCTTCAAAAGACATTAAAGTATACAGCATGTTCGTAAGTCCATACGAAGTTTGGTCAGGAGACACAGTAACTATCAAGGCTAAAGCTGATAATAACGCTAATGAACCAGGCACTCTTCAAGTAAGAATTCTAGCTGGGGGAGAAATTGTAGCAACAGAAATATTCGAATTAGAAGCTGGAGAAACAAACAAACAACTAGAAATTACAATTACTGCTGGGTCACCTGATAGTTATGCAGTAAAATTAATCAATTTAGGAAATCAAGAAAACACATTATCTGGATATTTCCAAGTTGTTGAGGATGGTTATCATACTCTGTCTGTTTCAGGAACTCCTGGATTGACATTCCTTTTAGACGGTGTAAATATAACTGCACCATATTTTGAACTTTTAGAAGTTGGAACTTATTCGCTTGCTGTTCCTCAATCAGTTCTTTATAATGGTGATTGGTTCAATTTTACAAGATGGGAAGATGGATCTACTAGTCTAACTAGAACAGTTGATCTCTCACAAGGTCGTGTATCGGCTAATCCTACATATATTTTCACAGGAACATCTTGTCCTTCATTGTATACTTGGAATGGAACCAGCTATTCATATGTAGCTGAAGTATCAAACCATGGATGGTTGGGTTATATCAATTATATCAGCGAAAATCCAGACTGGAATATTGTGTACTGGCGAAATAACCCCTGGGATTATATTAAATTAGATCAAAACCAACTACATCCTAGAGACAACGAATATTATGATCTAATTCTAACTCAAAATTGGGATGAAATCTTTTACCTTGACGCAGCTTATCTGATGGTTGTTGATCATCCAAAAGATGTAGATGTCTATTCTACAATGGTTGAACAATATATCGATCCAGATTATATGGGTAAAATATATACTGTAAGCAAAGAAAACCAATTAACTCCAATTTCTGCTTTTAATGAAAAAGGAGAAGATGTATTATCAATTATATCTGAAATTGACGATATTTTCACATCTGGAGAAGATGGAATAACAAGTCCATCATGGAATAATATAACATGGAACAGATTAACATTAGATTTAGGGGACTTATCAAACGCAGAACAAATCAAACTGGTAGTAAGATCTGTAGTAGATTGGGGCTCACCTGATGACTACAATTCTTGGATAGATGGTTTCTTTGCTCAAACCGTTCCAAATGGAACTCAAATCACGCCACCACCGTATATGGAAGTTAAAGATATTAACGGAAATTGGGTACGTGTAGATGAAAGTAGACAGTTTCCAATTCCTCCAGATAGTGTTCCCAGAACATTCGTTGTAAATATGACTGGTCTTTTTCCAACAAATGATTATTCATTAAGAATCAACAATTTCTGGAATGTAACTTTTGATTACATTGGAGTAGATACAACTAACCAACAAGAAACTGTAATACATCAAATATATCCTCAAGCTGAACTTTACTCTGTATTTCCAACTAATTCTATGTCTGAAGGTAATTTCACAAAATATGGCAACGTTACCGAGCTAGTATTAAATGATGATGACAAATTTGTAATCGGGAGACAAGGAGACGAAGTTTCCTTGAAATTTATTGACGATATTGGCGCACCTCAGAATGATATGGACAGAGACATCTTTTTCTTTATTTCATTATGGTTCAAAGATGAATACGGAAATTGGGGGTTCGGTTTCGGATTTACAGTAGATCCTTTACCTTTCCAAAATATGAGTGGTTTTCCATATCCTCCAACTGAGGGCTATCCAATAGACTTTGAACATCAACAATACCTATCTGAATACAATACACGAACAATAATATCTAGCCCATAGATCAAAGGAAAGAAAACAAATGCTGAATCTGGTAAGCGATATTCTGTTTATAACAATACTTTCCACTTTAGTGGCAATAGGTATTTTTACGATATTAATTTGGATAAAAAATCGAACCATAAAACTGAGTATATTAAGACTTTTTATACAGATAGTAGCAACAATCGGAATTTTTGGAGCACTATTAACTTGGCCTTTATCATTTTCCCCCACACTTGAGGGTGTTACAACCCTAATAGCAGAAAGGCTAACAGCCGTGTTACTTTTAATCTTTGGATTAACTGTAATTTTTGGTCGCTTTTTCTGTGGTTGGCTTTGTCCTTTTGCTTTGTATATGGATTTATTATCCCGAGTTAGAAGAGTTATAAAAATTCCTTATTTAAAACTCCCAGACAAATTTAATGACGCATTAAACTATCTTAGATACATAATAATTGGTTTCATTTTAGTTGCAATATTTGTATTTGGATATCTTACACCAGATTTATGGCGTTTCGTAATAATGTTCATGGGTCCATTTAAACCGCTTATTATGATATTTTTGCTTCCAATAGAATCTATTATTACACCTGTTGGTCAGATTTTAGGATTCACTAATTGGGGGGCCTCTTTTACACTTCTTAGTGCCACTGTAAATTGGTTTAATACCCCCTTAATCATATCTCTTACGTGGTTTGTTTTTATCGCTTTTACTGCAGGATCATTTATAGTTCGACTATTTTGGTGTCGATTTTGTCCAGTTGGAATAACTTCATCAATCTTGAATAGATTTAAAATTTTCAAATGGCTTCCTATATTAAAGATAAATAAAATAGAAGAAAAATGCACCAAATGTGGAATCTGCAAAAGAGTTTGTCCGGTCCAAGTTAACAAAATATATGATGAAAAAGGAGGAAACGTCATATCAAGTAAATGTTTATCCTGCTTTAGATGTGTAGAAATGTGCCCATATGCTGATTGTTTAAAGATAACCTTTGCAGGAAAAACAATTTATAAATCAAAAAACTGGTTAGAACCAGCATTAGAATAGAAACATAGACTTTAATAAAAAATTCAATTAAGATTTGTTTTCTTAAATAATGCTTTAATTGTTCCCGATATATTTTCAACATGAATAGTTGCTGGTTTACCATTAATACTAGTAATTGATGCGATTGAAGCTCTAACTTTTTCAACCATAATATGTGAACTACGAATAATAGCTTCCTTTTTTTCTGGGAGGACTTTTATTACTTTAAGGTTTGCTTTACTTGCTCCATATTCTCCGAAAAATCTGAGAACTGAATCTTGGATAATATTAAACATTAATTTTTTATCTATTGGAAGGTCGGATTCAATTTTAAGAAGTAAATATCTTCTTTTCTCTATTTTAACCATCAATTTTCCTTCCAACTACACGTATTCCTGGAGCTACATAGTCTGGAGACAATTTTTCTTTGTTTCGTTCAATTATCTGTATAGCATTTTCGGAGAATCCTTTTAAAGCGGATCCTAAATCTAAATCAAAAAGTTCTGTTAATGCAGAGTAATCATAGGGATTTCTTATTGACTTCTCATCAGATGCTCCACTACAGAGAATAATTGGAACTTTAGCCTTTTTAGCAATAATTACTTCCTTTCGAAGTATTGATAGAAGACGGATTCTTGAAAAGCTTGTTAATTGAAATATTGGAGCTAAATCAATTTCAAGAGAAGAAAGTGCCTGAGAAGAAAGTTCAGCTTCTTGTTTATCAAAAAATCTTTGACGAAAATTAGTTAAAGAAAACAGTAACAAATCAACTCTTCTGTCTTTTGCTGCTTGCCTAGCAACATCTTTTGTAGCACATCTTACACCTATAACCTCAATTTTTCTTCTGAAGTTTCTCAAATCTTTAAGAAGTTCATTCGAGTTCCGTGGAAAGAGATTAACTCTGGTTACAACTTCTATTCCATAACTACTGCAAATTCTCTTAATTTGATTAATCATATTTTTATTAAAATCATACGGTAAAGGGATACCAACTAGTTGATAGCCAAGTTCAGCTGATTTTTTAATCATATTCTCAACTGAAGAAAAATTATTAAATGGAACCCGAAGATGAAGATCAGCAAACTTTTTCATGATATAATTCCAACTGTTCGGCAGATTTCAGCCATATCTTCTTTTTTAGACTTTCTAAATCTTATTCGTATCCTTATCGGATCAGGAACATTTAATTTTATTTTTTTCAAAAATGCAGCTTGTTTATCAAGTCTAATATAAAGACTACCTTTATCAACACAACGATCTATTTCTCTACTAAGCTCTTCTTTGTCAAGCGAACTAATTTTTGAAGAAATATTTTCTACAATAGCTTTAGTAATTTTCTCATTTTTTATTCGTGTTTCAAAAAAAGTTATAGGATTTCCATAGTGTCCTTCAATAATGTTTGATTTGAATAAAATATCATCAACAAAATCAACTGGTAAAATATTTCGTACTGCTTCAATTACCTTATTAACATCTTCAGTGGCATGCGCAGCAAAACGAATATCAATATATGAAAATTGGGGTTGAGACAAAAAACTGCACCGACCTATGAAAATTAATTTATCTCCTATTTGATATAAAAGTATCAACTAATGATAGAAGAAAAAAATTCGATGATAGCCTTAGTAAAGGCTAATACAGTTATGCTTGGTGTTTTATTCTTCGTTTTCTAACAGACTGACGGCTTGGTCTTGCTTTTTCTGCTCCTTTTCCTCTGTGGTGAAGCCCACGAACTTCTTTACCTGCACTAGTCAACCCGCGAAAAGCTCTTCTAGTCTGACTTGAAACTGGATGATCAGGTAAAATCATCGGATCAACCATTATAACTTCATACCATTTTTGGCGTCCATCTTCCCATACCCAATAAGAGTTTAAAACTTCAAGATTAGGGAATCTTCGGGAAGCTCTTTCTTCTGCAATCATTCTCATGTTTTTAGAGAATTTTATCTTGTTTACACCCATCCTTTTTTGTCTTCTTCCAGAAACTGGTCGAGTTTTTCTAAAACCTGAACGTTTAACTCTAACTCGAACCATTACAATGCCTTGTTTTGCTTTGTAACCAAGATTTCTTGCTCTATCAAGTCTTGTTGGTCTTTCTATTCTTGTGATAGCGTTTTGGGTACGCCATTTTATGGCTCTATGCCACATTAAATCTTTAACATATGTTTCATTTGGCTTCTTCCAAGCCTTTGCAATATATTTGTATGCCATTTTATATTCCTCACATTCTTTACGGTTCAACCCAATGAGGGTCACATCCCAAAGGAACTTGTAGCTATGAAACAACAAACGGTTAATAAACCTTTTCAGAACTCTTCAGATTATAACAAGAATACTAGAATAATCATTTTAATCGTATTTTTTTAAACTATTTACTTCTTAACTAATTCTAATATTGAAATTAATAATTGATTGCAATAATATCATTTGTAATCAAATGTAATGGAAAAGTTTCATAAGTAATTAATTACCATATACCATTCGGGGTATATTAGTTGTCAGATGTTATTAGAACTATAAGAACTAGGGAAGAATTTGACAATACTTTAAGGGAAGAAGCAAAAAAACGTGGAATCAGCATAAATTCTCTTCTTAATCAAATCATAGAACGATATGTACTATCTTATAGATTCATTGACGTTTTTCCTTGTTTGGTTATTCCAAGTGAAATGATTAGAGGATTACTCAATGGATTGTCCGAAGATCAGCTAAAGAAAGAGGGTGATACAGCCGGTTCATTTATTCCAAAACATTCACTATTTTTGAAAGGTTTAACCCCAAATTTGGAGGATATAATTTTATGCATGGAAAATATGTTAAGTCAACATTCTCATTGGTATCAATTCCAATGCCAAAACATGAATGGCAGACTAACGATGCTTTTACGCCATCGACTTGGCGAAAAATGGAGCATATACTTAGAAGCATATTACACTGCACTATTCAGAACATTATTGAATATTTCAATAAAATCCGAAATTGGAGAAAATTCTCTGGCAATCACACTTCCTAAATCCATCAAAATTAATAATGGTAATAACAAATTAGATCAAGTTCAAAAAACATAAATGAAATAAAATTTGAAAATATTCTGAAATTACTAGAAATAAAATTTAGAAAAAACAGCAACAAAGCATTTCTTTGTTTTTTACAATCTAATTCTATTCTTTCTTAATATCAAGAATAATTACCAAAATTAAAGATTATAAATAAATAATTAAAGGAGATGGTGGGGCCGGCCGGAATTGAACCGACGACCTTTACCCGGAACAGTTAGTACCCGTCCCTACGGGTTTCTCCTCGCTCCAGAATTTCGTCATCCCAGAGTATGGTCAGCAAACCCATTGCATATTTCTGGAGCCCTTAACGGTTAGCACCGTTTGCCGGTACGACTGTCGTCATCCCTTTCTAGCGCTCAATCAAAAGACAGAGCGTGGCTAGACTACGGCCCCTCTCCAAAAACAATTTACATGTTCCCAATATATACATTTCCTGAATCTAAAGCGAAACATTAAAGAACCAAAACTGTTGTTAACAGTGAGGTTGCCGGCCATAGGGCGTGGGACCCACCTGATCTCATTCCGAACTCAGAAGTTAAACCATGCTCCGTTTCTGGTGTTAGTGTGGTCTTCGGCCATGTGAAGCCGGGAAAGCTGGCAATCATTTTCACTCTTCAATTATTTTTAATTTTAAAATAATGTTTCTTGGAAATACTCAAAATTTATTACTAACTGTGTCATCTTTGAGGTGAGTGATGTATGTATGATTCCCCAAATTGCAGGACTCTTATCTGGCGGGGATAATATTCTTTCCTGGGTTTTCCAGTTCGGCTATATAATAGTCTTCATAGTGTTCATGTTTTACAGTCAACGCATTCAAATGATGGTTATGATTAGAGATGTTGAAACACATTTGCGTCGACTAAAATCAATGAAGGATCAAGGTCGAAAATTAGCTCTCGAGACCATTAAAGAAATAGGTAAACCAGAAAGCGATCCTTCAGATAGAGTTGATCAATTTTTAGAATATGTAGCAATAACACCTCAAACAATGGATCCTTCCGGAATTGTTTGGAAATTAGAGCATATCCTTGATGTAAGAGACACTCGTTTCAAGGATGAAGTAAAACTCATGGCACCAAAAGCAGATGAAAACCAATTAAACAATTTGGAAAACACTTTAGAAGCTGCAATGGCAATGCATATGATCTACAAAATCATACGACACTTCTATCTCCTTGGAAAAAAGACCATGAGTCTATACGTAATAATGCAAATTCAAATGGTCTTACCGCTAATTATGCAGCAAGCCGATGCTTATTCCCAAGCCCTAAAAGCTTTTGCTGTTGGACAACCTATCGGTGATGGAGCAGGACCCCTTGTTGCAGGAAAACTTATGAAAGGTTACGAATCACGAGAAATTGCCAAAGATGTTGTCGTAGCAACAGTTCCAATCGAAGAAAGAACAGCATATGTTCTAAAAGCTAAAGGTCCAGGCGGGAACGTTGGTAAACCTGGAGAAGCAATTAGCCAAATTATTAAAGAAAACAAAGGAAAAATAGCGACAGTAATAATGATTGATGCAGCCTTAAAACTGGAAGGTGAAAAAGCCGGAGAAATAGCTGAAGGAGTAGGTGCTGCGATTGGAGGACCTGGAGTCGAACAATTCAAAATTGAAGAAGCAATATTAACAAAGAAAATACCTTTGAATGCAATTATTGTCAAACAGGATCTTGGGGATGCCGTGTCTCCAATGCGAAAAGAAATCTTTGACGCAGCAGATCCGGTTGTTGAAAGAATTAAGCGATTAATTTTAGAAAGAACTAAAAAGGGAGACAATATCATAATCGCTGGAATCGGAAATACAATTGGAATTGGACAGTAAGGTGAAATAAATGACAGATAGTGTTGAACCCGTAAGAAGAAGATATTCCCCTTTCCTTCTTGTTGCAATATTGATCGCAATTACTCTATCAATTAGTGCTCTTTATGTTGCAGTAGACTCTATTATCAATCAAACTGATCTAACAAGTTCATATTCATTTTTAGCCATAGGGTTCTTTGGATTAGCAATAACAGCATATATTTTATTCCAAACCCGAAAGAGACCTATACCAGAAGCTCTAAAGACACCCCGAGTGTTAACTACTTTAGAATGCACAAAATGTGACTTCAAGAATATTCGCGATTTTGAAAGAGGCGATTATATATTCAAAGAAGATGGACCATGCCAAAAATGCGACGATAAAAGACAATAAGAATTAAATTAAGTCAAAACTACACAACCATCTTTTACAATCATAATTGTATGTTCTGCTTGAGCCACAAGATTTCTGCTAGTTTCAATAAAAACAGGATAACTGGTAATAGCTTTTGAAGAAAGAAGTTCTGAGAATGCCTGTTCATAATTACCCGATGATTGAAACTTTTTTAACCATCTTTCAGTAAAAGGCAATGTTTGAAATTCTTTTCTTATATAACTTAAAATTTTTTTAGAGTAACTATTTTTTAGTGATTTGTTCTTTAAATATCGAAAAATGTAAGCCTCTGACATATTTTCAATTCTTCCAGCAGCATTTGAAGTTGTAACGAAAGGCTCAACTCCATAAATTTCGTCTTCTTTAATTCTGGCTGTAGAGAGATTGAAAGCATTTGGTAATGATTTACCTGCATGTATTATATATCTTCTAATTAGATGTCCTGTAAGATTTGAAATTGGTTTGTATCCTCTGGTTTTTATCGTTTTTTGTATAATTGAACCAAATCGACTTATCGAAAGTCCAGGTCGGAGAATCTCGACTGCTTTTTGCAAAGCTTCTTTTGAAGTTTCTACCATGGGGTAATATTCGGCATCAAAACAAATACTGGTTGCCGTATCTGCAATAAAGCCATCAACCTGAACACCTATATCAACTTTGACTATAGATTTTTCTGGAATGATTTGTGAATCATTAGGCGGTGAAGTATAATGGGCTGCAATTTCATTTACAGAGACATTGTTTTTTTATTTCTTCTCTAATCTCTCGGGCAATTTTCCCTGCTTTCTGAAATTTTTGGAGATCTTCCTCAGGAATCGGCATAATAATGCACGAAACATTTAATCTTAATTAGAGTTAAAAAAGGTAATCCATCATTTAATTCTTAAAAACAATGTTTTATTCCGTAAGCCTTAAACTTATAGATTCATCGTTTAGGAAAGGTGTGGATTCAAAAGTTGACTGTTGCAGGCGAGAAAAAATCTGTTCTTGATCCTTGGGGTAACACAGTGGTTGAAGATTATAATCATCTTTATGAGGAATTCGGAATCCAGAAATTTGACTCTTTTATTCCCGAAATTTCTAACCCAAGTATGTATATGCGAAGAGGCGTAATCTTTGGTCATAGAGATTTTGATAGAGTTCTAGAGACCATGAAACAAGGGGGAGAGTTTGCAGTGATGAGTGGTATTAAACCAACAGGTGAATTCCATTTGGGAACTCTGATGACCGCAAAAGAAATAATTTATTTCCAAGAACAGGGAGCTCAAGCATTTTATGCAATTGCAGACATAGAAGCCTATGAAGATAATAGGCTCTCTTTTAATGAAACTGAAAAAATTGCTGTCGGTAACGTGGCAGATCTTTTGGCTTTAGGATTTGATCCTAAAAAAGGTCATATTTATAGACAATATAAAGAACAACGAGTTCGAGATTTAGCAATCCATTTCGGAGCTGGAGTAACTTTAGCCACCATGAAAGCAATTTATGGTGAACGACACATAGGTCTCTATATGTCGGCACTCATCCAAGCTGGAGACATATTAATGCCACAACTGAAAGATTTTAATGGCCCAAAACCAACTGTGGTTCCAGTTGGAGTAGATCAAGATGCTCATTTACGTTTGACAAGAGATCTGGCTAGTAAGTTTAGAAGAAAATTCAAGTTTATTCCTCCATCTTCCACTTATCATAAAATTCTCAAAGGATTGGATGGTTCGCCCAAGATGTCAAAACGAAATCCGATGAGTTATTTCACTCTAAATGAAACACCAAAAGCTATTGGCAAAAAGATTATGAGTGCTTTTACTGGAGGAAGAGCCACTGTAGACGAACAAAAAAATTTAGGAGGAGTCCCCGAGATTTGTCCAATATATGAAATTGAAATGTGTCATTTCGTAGAGGATGATAGCACGGTCGTTGAAACATACAAATGTTGTAAATGTGGCAGTTTAATGTGTGGAGAACATAAATCTAGAACAAAGAAAATTATCACTAAATTTATTGAAGAACATCAACATAAACGTGAAAAATTAATTGATAAAGCAAGAGAAATTTTGGGTACCAACTAGGTCGAAAAATATTGATTTCCAATTTAATTTATACTACCAAAATCAAAGGAGAGTTGGTTACAAAATTAAATAATATTCCATTATTAAAAAATTTAAAATCAATAATTCTAGGGGATGTATTTCGTGTCAGAACTTAGAGAAAATGAACAGAGGACCTTACTTGCACTAAAAGAACTCAATGGAATTGCATTTGTAGACAAAGTTACAGAAATCAGTCATTTAGCTCACGCTAAATATGTTTCTGTTGCTTTAGGTTGGCTTAATCGTAAAAATTGGGGGGAAATAAAAAAAGGAGAATTAATAGCAACAGAAAAAGCTTCAGAAGGGTATGATGAACGCTTATTATCACTTTTAACACAAAAAAAGGTTTTAATTGCAGAAGAATTAGATCAGGACTATAAAAAGACTATCGAGACCCTTAACAAACGTAATCTATTGCAAATTGAAGAAAAAACATTACGAGAATTAGAATTAACTGAAAATGGATGGGCTCGAATAAAAAAAGGAATTATTATTCAGGAAGAGATTAGCCAGTTAACTCCTGAACTGATTCGAACCGGAAATTGGAGAAATATAAAACTAAGAAAATTTGATGTAACTGCGCCTGGTCCAACAACTTATCCTGGAAAAATTCATCCGGTTCAAGAGATAATTCAGCAAGTTAAGGAAATATTCTTGGAGATGGGATTCACTGAGATCAGAGGTGAAATGATAGAAACCGCTTTTTGGAATTTTGATGCCCTTTTTCAGCCTCAGGACCATCCTGCCCGTGACATGGTAGATACATTTTATCTTTCTCAGCCAAATCAAGGTATGAAAATGGCTGGATTACTGGCTCACGTGGGTGGGAATACAAATGGAGCCAAGAAGAAGCCAAGAGACTTGTTCTTAGAACACATACGACAGCCACAACTATTCGTTACTTAACTGAACATAAAGAACCTCCAATCAAAGTTTTTTCTGTAGACCGAGTCTATAGAAACGAAAAATTAGACTACAAACATCTTGCTGAATTTCATCAAATAGAGGGTATAATAATGGATCGCAAAGTAACATTAAGAAATCTTATGGGTACTTTGAAAGAGTTCTATCAGAAACTTGGGTTAGAAAAAGTTCAGTTTTGGCCAAGCTATTTTCCTTATACTGAACCATCATTACAATCTACTGTCTATGTTCCTGAACTAAAAAATTGGGTAGAACTTTGTGGCATGGGAATATTCAGGCCAGAAGTACTAGCTCCACTTGGAGTAAAAAATCCTGTATTAGCTTGGGGTGGTGGATTAGAACGTTTAATATTATTAAAACTTAGTTTAGAAGATATCCGTTTATTATATAAAAACGATTTAGGTTGGATAAGGAGGAATCCAATTTACCTACAATAACATTAGATAAAGAAAGATTCTCTTCATATATTGGACGCAGACTTTCAGTAGAAGATATGGCAAAATGGCTTCCTTGGATTGGAACTGATACTGAAGAAATCGGTCAAGATTACGTGAAAATTGAATATAATCCCAATCGTGTGGATTTTTGTAGCTACACTGGAGTTGCCCGGGCTTTTCAAGGAATTATGGGTTGGAAAACTTCACTACCACAATTCACTGTTACTCCAGGAAATATACAATTAACTGTTGACAAAAGTGTAAGCGAAGTAAGACCTTATGTGGTTTCTGCTATTGTTAGAGGGTTGAATATTGATCATGACTTAATTAGGGAACTAATGGAGATGCAAGAAGCTCTTCATTGGATGATTGGTAGAGACAGAAAAAAAGCTTCAATAGGAGTACATAATTTGGATGCTGTTAAGCCTCCATTTTCATATATTACTTGTTCTCCAGAAGAAATTAAATTTATTCCATTAGATAAAAACGAAGAAATGACTCTCCAAGATGTCTTGGAAAAACATGAAAAAGGTATTGCTTATCGAAATGAAGTCGATTTTGCCTCAAGGTACCCTTTAATTATAGATAGTAATGGTGATGTTCTTTCTTTTCCGCCAATAATTAACGGTGAACTAACCAGAGTTGTTGAGACTACAAAAAATCTTTTCATTGATGTAACAGGTACCGAATTAAATGCTATTCAACGAAGTTTGTATGTTTTAGTTACGGCTTTAGCGGATATGGGAGCAAATATTGAAAGTGTAAATGTAAAGTATCCTGAAAACCTGTTAATTACTCCTGATCTGACTCCACAAAAAATGAAATTACATGTTAAGTATTCAAATGAACGTTTGGGTGTAAATTTCTCAGATAAACAAACGATTGAAGCTTTGGAACATTCTAGATTAGGTGCAAGAACAATAGAAAAAGGAGTTTTGGAAGTTTTAATTCCCTCTTATCGAGCGGATATATTACATGAAATTGATTTAGTGGAAGAAGTTGCTATAGGTTATGGTGTTTATAAGTTAAAACCAACAAAACCCACTTCAGTTACTACGGGTAAATCACATAAAATGAGTATAATTACATCTTATGTTCGTCGAATAATGGTGGGTTTAGGTTTTACAGAAGCTCTAAATTTTATTTTAACCAATGAAATCGACCATTACAAGAAAATGCGAAAAAAACCAAAAAATTTGGTGAAATTAGCAAATCCAGTCTCTACAGATTATTCAATTATTAGAACTGAATTGCTTCCTAGTTTGTTAAAAAATTTGGCAGTAAGTAAACATCATGCTTTTCCTCAAAAAATGTTTGAGGTATCTGATGTAATTACATTAAATGAAAACTCTGAAACTTATACCGAAAGAAAGATACATCTAGCTGCAGTTTCTTCACATCCGTCTGCAAACTTCACTGAAATTAAATCCATACTCGAATCTTTATTAAGAAATCTTAATTGCAAGGATTGGACCATTGAAGTAAAAACTGATGAAAGTTTTATTCAAGGAAGATCAGTAAAAATTTTAATAAAGAATGTTGAGCTTGGTATTGTTGGAGAGATTCATCCCGAAGTCCTAAATAATTTTGAATTAGAGAATCCAACCTGTGCTTTTGAATTAGATCTCCAAGATTTAGTCAATTAAACAATCATTTATTTTTGCAAAATCGAAAGGTTTAATGTTCCTAAGTATTTGCATATATGTTGCGATGATAGTCTATTGGAGCAAAATCCTGCCGGAACCTTATGCGGGCTCATGCAGACGGACCCGACAGAGGATGATGACTTTCATCTACCCTTGACGAAGGGTTTTACCCAGGCATGGGACACGGTGGGCGCGGGCTAAATTTAACCCACGTTTGAGAGAGCTTATCTGAGAAGAGCGATTTGCTCCAACTGTGAGGATAAGAGTTAGTTGCGTGGGACACAAAGCCCCGCGATATTTCATTTGATCAGGTTGGTTGGGTTACATTTTAATCCCAAACCCAAAAAGTATACTGTTTAAATTTCAAATCGCACATTAGTCAGATTAGTTATAATGGATTTATAGGTTGGAACAAAATGCCAATGGGATTACCAGGTACGCGTCCGCACATTGCAAAGAAAGTTTTAACTGCTCCACCAATATTTTTGGCGATTCTTGGTATTTTACTCGTATTTGTAGGAGTGATTCTTGATATTTCCATCTTGATTAGCGTTGGTGTATTGTTTACTATTTTGGGTTTTGTTCTTAGCATTCTATGGCAAATAATACGTGGAATATTTTTACAAGAAAAGAAAAAGGGTTAACATTCAACTCTTATAGTGTAATTTTAAGCTAATCTTTGAGTCGATTAAACTTTAAAGTCAAAATCAAAACCAAATTTTCACGGGAACTGGTTTCTTTGAAACACAAAGCCCGCGACATTTTCGGATTAATTTATTCATTATAAGAACTTTTAAGTTGGAAGAATAATTTCAGTGACATAAGAGGGCAACTAACTTGGACTTGGAACAAAGAATCGAACTTATACTAAAAAATACTTCGGAAGTTGTTACCCCCGAGGAAGTACAAACATTATTGGAAACTGAAAGAAATCCAAAAGCATATTGGGGGTTTGAATGCTCCGGTTTATTGCATATTGGTATAGGACTTGTATGCTCTGCAAAAATAAAACATTTAATAAAAGCGGGATTGAAATTCACCATTTTTCTAGCTGATTGGCATTCATGGATAAATAATAAATTGGGTGGAGATATGGAAAACATTCACACTTGTGGTGAATATCTTAAAGAAATCTTCACAGCTCTAGGTCTAAAATCAGACAAAGTGGAGTATCGATGGGCATCAGATATTGTTGATTCATCTGAATATTGGGAAAAAGTAATTCGTATTGCAAAAAGTGTTTCAGTTAAACGAACATGGAGAGCTCTTCCAGTAATGGGGCGTGAAACTAGTATAACAGATATTGAAACAGCTTGGGTTCTTTATCCTTGTATGCAAGCTTCAGATATATTCGAAATGGACATCGATATAGCATGCGCAGGTATAGATCAACGAAAAGCACATATGTTGGCTAGGGATGCAGCTGAAAAACTAAAATGGAACAAACCTATTTGTATTCACACACCTCTTCTTATAGGATTGCAGGGACCACAATCCTCAATTAAAACATTTGACGAAAATGTAGATTTGAATGTTGAAATCAGTTCTAAAATGTCAAAAAGTATTCCTCAAAGCAGCATTCTTGTGCATGATTCTCCTGAAGAAATTATTTTAAAAATAAAAAATGCATATTGTCCTCCTAAGATAGTCAAAAATAATCCTATACTTGAATTAGCTAGACTTATTGTATATCCTGAAAAGAATATATTAGAGATATCTCGACCAATCAAATATGGTGGTCCTGAAACATTTGAACAATACGAAACTCTTGAAAAAATTTACAGCGAAGGTAAATTACATCCTCTAGATTTAAAGAACGCGATCGCAAATTCCCTAATTGAGATTCTGGAACCTGTTCGAGAACATTTTACCAAAAATCCAGAAACGCTAGAAAAAATGTTAAAGATTGAGATTACACGGTAAAAACTTTGCTAACAAAAAATGGAAAAAAATTAGAGTTAATAAATAAAATTCTATAAAGATTAGAGAAAAAATCAAAAATAGGTATTCCAATAGTTGTGGAAGGAAAAAAAGATGTTATTTCCCTTAATCAATTAGGAATTATTGGAGATTTAATATCAGCAAAAACATCAGGAAAATCATTTCTTGATACTATTCGAGAAATAGAGAAAAGGGAAAGCAGAGAAGTAATTCTTCTTTTTGATTTTGATAGAACAGGAAAGGAAATGACTCGTCGATTAGCAAAACATCTTGAAAGAATGAGAATAACTCCTAATCTTGTTTTTTGGAAGATGTTTTTAGGTTTAGTTGGACGTGATGTTAAAGATATTGAAAGTTTGGCTACATATATTTCAAATTTGAGAGAAAAAACTTCATGTCGTAAAGTATAATAGACACTGAAGTGTTTAAAAGTTTTCACGGGGACAATATTATGATTGAGGTGAATAAAAACGAAATCAGCACAAACTGTTACGATAAAGTATGTTATTCGAGCCCGATTCGAAGTGGAGGGAGTAGTTGAAAAACCGGATGTGATCGGGGCACTTTTTGGACAAACAGAAGGTTTGTTTGGACCGGATCTCGATCTCCGAGAACTCCAAAAATCGGGTAGAATTGGAAGAATAGAAATTAGTTTAGAATCAAAACAAGATAAAACAAATGGAAAAATCAATATCCCAACAAGTCTAGATCGAGTCTCAACAGCAATAATAGCTGCTAGCATAGAAAGCATCGATCGTGTAGGACCATGTAAAGCAATTGTTACATTAAATAAAATTGAAGATATACGTGATGCACGAAGAAGAATAATCATTGACCGTGCGAAAGATGTTCTGCGAAAATGGACTGTTGAAACAATGCCTGGCACTGACGACATTTTCAGAGAAGTCTCTGAAATGTTAAGGCTAGCAAGAGTAGAAAATTATGGTCCTGAAGGATTAACTGCTGGTCCAGAACTTAGCTCAGCTAAACAAATAATTGTAGTTGAAGGTAGAGCGGATGTTATCAATCTATTAAGAGCTGGAATTCAAAATACTATTGCTGTTGAAGGAGCCAAAATTCCACAGACAATAATCAAACTTTGCAAGGAAAGAGAAGCAACTGCATTTCTAGACGGTGATCGAGGAGGAGACCTTATTCTTAAAGAACTTAAACAAGTCACATCCATCAAATATGTAGCTAGAGCACCTAGAGGAAAAGAAGTAGAAGATCTAACCTTCAAAGAGATCGAAAAGGCTCTCAAAACAAAAGTTCCAATCGAAAAAATCAAAGCAAAAAAGGAACCACTACAACAACAGAAAAAATTAGTACCCAAACAATTTGTTGAAACTTCAAAAGAGTTAACCGGAACTTTAGAAGCTGTCCTGCTTGACAAAGATTTGAAAAAAGTGGATCAAATACCTGTAAGAGAACTAGCAACGAAACTTCAACAAATAAAAGACATTGACACTGTAGTTTTTGATGGTGTAATAACTCAAAGACTTGTAGATATTGCTGCAGAAAGAGACATCAAATATCTTATCGCTGCAAGAGTATCAAAAGCAATGAAACAGCCATTAAATCTAAAATTGATGACTTTCGAAGAAATTCAAAATTAAGCAAAAGATACCTAATTCAAATATGTGGAGACAAACAAGTCTTCATTACATAATTCTTTTTAATATGCAATTTCTACTTAAAAACAAATAATCAAAATTTAATCAAGATTTAAAAATTTTCATTAATAGTTTAATAATCAATTCACTATATACGAATAACTCAATTGCTAAGCAATTATTACAAAAATTATTATTGTATGAAAAGGATAGATTTTTTTGAAAATTTTTCGAATTGATCTGAAAAAAGGGTTCGCCAAAGTCATGCCGGAAAGCCTGGATGATCTTTGGCATCTTTATAATATAATTCTGAAAAATGATGAAGTTCATGCACGCACGAGCAGACAAACAAAACCTGATGATCAATATGCAAGGCCTTCAAAAGCGAAAAGAGTTCCAGTTTTCTTAGGCCTAAAAGTTGAAAAAATAGCCTGGGATAGAGTTCTAAATCGTTTAAGAATAAATGGCATAGTATGTGAAGCACCCGAAAAATTAAATATTAAAGGCTCTAGGCATACAATAAATATCAGTGTTAATAAACCACTCACAATCGTCAAAAAACAGTGGCAGAAACATCAACTTGATAGATTAAAACGAGCCAGTAGAATAACAGCAGCCCCTCTTACAATAATATCGATAGATGACGAAGAATTTTCTGTTGCTATTTTGCGTCAATACGGTATTGAAGCAAAAGCAGGCGCAAAAAATAAACTTCCAGGTAAATTGGAATCAGAAAAAAGAGCTAAAGCAAAACAATTATTCTTTAAAGTTGCTTTAAAATCACTTAAGGAATCTTGGGAACCTCTTAAAAGTCCAATAGTAGTTATTGGACCAGGATTTATGAAAGAGGATTTTGTAGACTATTTAAGGAGTGAGGCAAAAGATATTGCTGAATCCATTATTGCTGTTAAGGGTGTAAACAGTGCAGGTTTAGCAGGTATTCAAGAATCTCTTCGTTCCGGCATTCTTTCTGATGTACTCAAACATGTTAGAATAACAGATGAAATTGATTCTGTTGAAGAGTTTTTGGCACGACTTGGACGAGGAAAAGAAGATGCTACTTACGGTTTTGAAGATGTTGAAAAAGCAACTAATTATGGAGCAGTTGAAAAACTTTTAATTGCAGATGTTTCACTTCGAGATACTACCCATGAGAAACGAAGACTCATTGAACAATTAATGAAAAATGTTGAAAATGCTCGTGGAGAAGTACTAGTAATCAGTACAGAACATGAAGCAGGTGAAAAGTTGCTTTCCCTTGGAGGAATAGCCGCCCTTTTGCGTTTCCCATTATCTTAATCTTTTCATAAACAGAAAGAGTGTCTTCGGAAAAACGGTTCAATTAATAAAAAATTACTGTTTATCCCATGAACTTTATATCACAGTTATAGGTAAAGAAACAAAAGATTTTCTAGAAAAGACCAAAATTTGTTGAACACCCCACTTAAGGATGAAAAATGATGAAAAAGAATCTTGACAATTCTGGAGCTAAAAGACTAATTTCTGGGGGTGCGTGGTTTTTAGGACTAATGGTTCCCGTTATTTTTCAAATTATGTAAGGTATCTTACAATGATGAGCTTATTGATTTTCATTTTTTTGATTTTTCTATCCTTTCAAACTTCTGATCTAATATTGACGATTATGTTAATTTCAATCGCATTTGCATTTCTCTTTTCGGGAACAAAAGATTCATTGGCTGCAATAGTTGGATCATTACATAGAAATAAGCAACTTTCAATAATAAATTCTAGTGGATTCTATGTTGTTACAATATTGGGAATGATATTTATAATTCTCAATTTTCCGTCTAGCTTATTACCCTTTTTAATAATCTTTGCTCCAATTTCCCAATTAATACTTAGTATGTATTTTTTACGTTATAACCTAAAAGATTTGATAGTATCAAGTGTTAATTTTTTTCTAAAAAAGAATATTAAGCAAGCATTAATCGAGGATTTTAGACAATTTAAAGATATATTTCTTTTTGGTTTTTCAGTATCAGTTGGAAAAATATCATTTATGGTAATGAAAAGTTTGGATATTCCTGTTCTTATTTTGTTTTTTAATTATGCTAATGTGGGAATTTACAGTGTTGCAGACACAGCATCAAGTGTTTTATTTTCTATGACCGCTTTCTCACTTCCTATTCTCTCTTCTATATCTGAAGCTTGGGCAAAACAAGATATGGACCTTGTAGAAGATTATGCAAAAATTTCTGTTAAATATCCATTAATAATTGGAACGCCTCTTACTGTAATAATTTTTGCATTAGCAGATCCCCTAGTAACAGGAATATATGGTTCTGAATTTCAGGGGGCAATTATGCCTCTTCAAATTTTGATATTTGGAACTTTTCTTCTAATGTTCGGATATACTCTTTCTTCAATACTAATTGGGATAGGTAAACCAAAAATATCTGGAATATTAATGGCAAGTTCAGCTATTCAATATCTGGTTTCTTTGTTTATTCTTGTACCTACTTTGGGGTTCAATGGAGCCGCAATATCCTTAACTCTTACAGGTGCAACAACGTTATTTTTAATACCCATAATTATTAGACGAAACTTAAAAGCAGATATTTTTTCAGGGATTCATAAAATTTTGTTCTCTGGTGCAATCTTAACAGCCATTCTTCTTTTTATACGTAACATTAATCCCATTATGTTAGTTTTAGGACTGGCTGCAAGCTTAATTATTTATGTTTTATTGCTAAGATATACAGGATACCTTACTAACGAAGATATTGAGTTACTGAAAGCCGCTAGAGCATATTCTTAAACTATTTTTGAAAAAACTTTACTCTTCTTCGAACTGCAGGATTTTGATCAGCAAGTTTCTTTAAGGCTTGTTCAAAAGTTTCATCAAAGTCAATTTCTTTTTCTATAAATACTCCTGTTCTTCCTATATTGTCTCTTCTTAATAATGCACGAACACGATCTTTAACAGAATTAACTGAAATACCTAAAATGTCAGAAACTTCTTCTTCACGACCGACAATTGAGCTTTCAATATGCCCATTGATATTAGGTTCAATAAGCATCAGTCGTTTATCTACTCCAGGATTTCGCATTTTATTTATTAGATTATTTATTGTAGCTTCACCTCCAAATTGATAAAATTCTTTTTCAACCGAACGAAGCTTAACAAGAGGAAAAGATATGGTACTCCGTTCACCAAACTCAATTTGTCCCTTCAAGGCATAGGTAGGAGTAGCTTGTACAATTGTTTTTTTATATGAAGAAAAACCGAAATGTTCAAGTGTAGTTTCTATGAGGAACGAAGAAGGGGGGTCGGGTATAAAAACATCAATATCGCTATTTTCCATGACGTCTCCTCTGGCTATGCTACCGTGAACAATTGAATAAATAAGAGATCTATTCAAAGAATCCATAATTTTGATTGTTTTTTTACGAATTTCAGTTAGTAATTTCCATCTTTTTGTATCATAAATAATTTCTATTCTCTCTGCTCTTCTCAGAGGTTTCTTACTCATCATGATTCACTGATCTAGTATAGATTTCAACCAAGCTAAGTAAGAAGCTGAACCATCCAATATTGAAACAGAAAGAATTTCTGGTATTTCATAACTATGAAGTTCTTTAACTCGTTTTGAAATTTTTTCAAAATTATCTTTATTAGACTTCATAATAACTAAAACCTCTTTATCTTCTTCAATTTTTCCTTTCCACCAGAAAAAAGAAGAAATACTTTCAATCATATTTGCACAAGCAATAAGTTGCTCTTCAAGTAAAATCTGGATAATATTTTTCGCTTCATCTATCGTTGATGTTGTCATTAATACAATAATATAATTCATGATTAATCAAAAAAGACTGTGGAGTAGTTATATTTTAATTATGAGTTAACGGATTAACTTTGATTTTAATTTAAAAAGAAATAATAAATTGGTGAGTAAATAAATTAAGGATTTAATTAAATAACTGAAGGTCTAAATATGATTATATGTGGAATTGATGATGCTGGCCGCGGACCGGTAATTGGACCTTTGGTTATAGCGGGAATCAGTATTAATGATACCGATTTACCTAAACTGATAGATTTGGGTGTAAAAGATTCTAAACTTCTATCTTCTCATAGACGAGAAGTACTTGCATCAAAAATAAAGGAGTTGGTTTCAAATTGGCACTTCATTGCATTATCTCCCTATGAAATTGATAAAGTCGTTGAAAGTAAAAGAAAACTCCATAAATTAAATCGCCTTGAAGCTCACACAATGGCAAAAGTGATAACTTTTCTTAAACCCGATATAGTTTATGTTGATGCTTCAGATATTTTAGCAAAACGATTTGGATATCACATTGCAGAAAAATTATCTTTCAAAATTAAAATAATTTCTGAACATAAGGCGGATCAAAAATATCCAATTGTATCTGCGGCTTCAATATTAGCAAAAGTTGAACGAGATAAAGAAATTTCTCTGTTGAAAGAAATCCACGGAGAAATTGGTTGTGGTTATCCGCATGATCCGAATACTATAAAATATTTGGAGAAATGTATAGAGGAATTTGGTTTCTATCCTGATTTCGTTAGAAAATCATGGAAAACATCTAAAAGAATTAAAAATGAACTAGAAAAAACAGGTAATCAACAAAAAATATTATAAAAATTAAGCATTATCAGATCATTTTTCATATTTATTAGAAAATAGTTAGTACTCTGTAGGTTATACCTCCTAATGTTAATGCGAGAATTATTTCAGAAATCGTTATTATCATCGCTTTTTTCAATCCAAATTCTTTGATCAGCACTCCCACAGTGGCAACACATGGAATGTAAAGCATCACTACAAGAGTGAAAACTATCATTTGCACTGATGTCATGACTAAAGCAAAGTTTGACGTCCCGAAAAGTGTTCCTAACATTATCAGGGTTAGCTCTTTTCGTAATACTCCAAAAATTAACGCAATTCCAGTAACTGCAGGTAGTCCTAACCAAAATACAGTTAAAGGAGCGAAGAAATCTGTCAATGGGCCTAACAATTTTGTTATTTCTGCGATTTTAATAACGATGCTTCCTGCTACCATTAGAGGAAATGCCATGATTATAAACTCGCGTAATCTAAACCATGTTTGTTTTGCTACAGTTTTTATGTGTGGTATTTTGTAGTCACTCATTTCCATAATAAGTTCAGTCGGTTCCCCAGGTAAAGATTTGAATGCTATCCTACCAAGAATTAAGATAATAATCAGGTTAATTATATACAAAATCAGTGCCCATTGTAACCCCACGAATGCTCCAACCATTCCTAGAATAACAACAGACGTCGCAGCGCAAGGAACAAGAGTAACAGTAAATGCGGTCAAAAGTCGTTCTCTGGTCGTTTCCATTATACGACATCCAAGACATCCTGGAACGTTACATCCAAAACTGAGCATAACCGGAATGAAAGCTTTACCATGAAGACCCATTTTGTGCATTAATTTATCCATTAGAAAAGCTATTCTGCTAAGATATCCTGAATCTTCAAATATATATAGAATAAAATAAAATGGAAGTATATATGGCAAAGCTATTGTGATTCCTCCAATTATGCCCTCCATAACTCCCC
>JARRMB010000013.1:3920-15455 GCA_037386325.1 Candidatus Bathyarchaeota archaeon | reverse complement strand
GTAATAATTTGTATTCTCTTCAATCACTGGAAAATATTAACTCAAATATACCAATAATTGAAAAAATAAATGTGCTGAAAAATTGATTTAGCATTTACTACTAAAACATTTTCTTTAGAATTCTTTGTATTGTTATCTTATTTTAATTCTCTGAAGTTTGATCGATAGTCTTGTTTTTTTCATTTGTATATTTGTTTATGAATTTTATTGGTTAAATTTTAACTCTTAGAATAAAGAGGGAGTTTTTCAAAAGAACATTAAGACATTGTCTAATGTGGAGTAAACAACCCTTCATTCCACTTTTTCACTTAATAGAGATTTATTACATGTAAATTAGATCTTAAATTTCGTTTCAGATTTCTAAAAAAGGGATAAGGTTGAAAGATATAACGAATATTAGCATGAAAATCTGTAACCACAATCTCGGATTAAATAACGCTGCACTTTTCAAAATTTTGTGTAGCTGATTCCATTTTTCCAGTATCGTTGACTTCCACATTCAGGATACTTAACTTTTTGTTCAATAACCGTATCTTTTCCCAGCCTTGTTTTTAATTGGATATTGGTATTATGGATTTACAAAAAAAGAGGGAGTTTGCGGGATAAAAACGGGTGATGTCTCCATCTTCACTGATAAATGTGGTTTTACAGGACCGTAGGACATTAAGCAGACTTCTTATTTATTTCAAAATATATTTTTTAATTATTTGTATTTTCTAAACATTATTTCATTCATTAAAGGAAACGAATAAGAAGTTAAAGTTTAATTGCAAAAATTTCAAAATATCCCAGAAGTAGTTGTGACCTTGATTTTTTTCTCAGTCACTACTACTTCTAATGTAAAATTAAAGTTGATATAAAATTCAATCTACAGTTAACCATTCATGAACTTCAAAATTCTTGGAAATATTTACATGTTATTTTTCATTAAATACAATTATCTAAACGTTTTTAAGCACTAGTATAAATGAATTCAAATCGCGGGTAGGTGGTACCTCCCACCCGTTCCGCAATAAAAATCCCGGAGTGGGGAGGTAAAAAGAAAAAAATGAAAATAGAAACAAAAGAGATAAGTCTAGCAATAACTTTTTCAAGTTTATACGCAATTTTAGTAATTTTTTTAGCTCCAATATCTTTTGGTCCAATTCAATTACGGATTGCAGATTGCTTGATTCCTTTAGCAGCTTTGTTTGGTTGGCCAGTAATTTTTGGAGTATCGTTGGGATGTTTGGTAGGTAATGCTTATTTTTGGTTAGGTCCTCAAGACGTTTTTCTTGGCGCATTGGCTAATCTTTTAGCGGCAACATTAATTTTCCTACTTAGAAGAAGGCAAGTTATGGGTTGCGTTATAGGATCTTTACCAATTGGAATAATTGTAGGAGGTTACCTGTGGATTTTCTTTCCACCACCAGATATCTTTGGCATACAATTACCCATATGGAGTGCTATGATTATAAGCATCACAATAAGTACATTAATTATGGTAGCAGGAATAGGTTACATTTTATTACTTTCTTTGGAACATTCCAGCATACTCAAGGTTTTAAAATCGTCGGGACTAAAAATTTATACAAAGAATTAAGAAACCAATTTCATTACCTTTTGGATAACCGATTGTGTTAGAAAAAAGAAGGTTGAATATATTTGCATATACAAGATATAGTGAGAAAATATGGATTACGAAAAAATTTTTGATTTAGCAAAACCGTATTTAAAGAAAAATGATTTTGGGATGCCGCATACCCGAAGAGTTTTTGAAATTGCCAAAAAGAATTTTATTATTCCCAAAGAAATTGAGGAATTAGTATTTTGTTCAATTATTATGCATGACATAGGAGGTAGTACTATAGAAAAACAATACAAGCTTGGTCCAGAAATAGCTGAAGTCATATTAAAAAAATTAGGTTATGAAGATATTTTTGTTCAAGAGGTTTGTGATATTATTCAAACGCACCATGATCATCCAGATAATCCATCTTTGGCTTTTAGAATTCTTTATGATTCAGATAAACTTGTTATGTTTTCTCCTGAGGAGTTTCCACATTACAATTCAAAACAAAATTTCAACTGGGACCAAATAATAAGTTTAATTTATGATGACTATGCCAAAGAATTAGCTAAAAAACTGTTAAAACAAAGAATCAAGAACGCACTTGAAGAATAACATGAATTAGCTTTTTGAGAGTCCTTGAGCTTATATAGAACCATTACACAGTTCGAAATATAAAGAGATGAATTCAAGTGTCCAAAAAATATAACATCGTTGTTTTACGAGGAGACGGTATCAGTAAAGAAGTCATTCCAGAAGCCGTCAAGGCACTGAAAGCCGCCCAAGACTCCGTTAAAGGTCTTCAAATGAATTTTACTGAATATGAATGTGGTTTTGAATATTACCAAAAAACAGGAGAACCATGGCCAACAGATGCATATCCAGCATGCAAAGAATCCGATGCAATCCTTTTCGGAGCTGTAGGAATGCCAGGAGTAGCTGGATTAGAACACATTGTATATGTTCATAGGTTACTTCGACAAAAACTTGACCTATATGCTAATGTGCGTCCTGTTAAACTTAGAACAAATATTCAATGCCCATTAGCGGGAAAAAAACCAGGAGACATCGACTTAGTCATTGTAAGAGAAGGAACAGAAGATCTTTACACACCGATAAGAGGGATACTAGAACGGGCTGAAAAAAATGAAGTAGGAATAGATGTCAAAATAGTTACTCGTAGAGGGTCAGAGCGCATTATAAAATTTGCTTTCGATCTATGTAAAGCAAAAAATAGAGGAGCCCCATCTGATGGAAAAAAGAGGGTAACTTGTGTCGATAAAAGTACAGTTCTTAAGAGTTGTGCACTTTTCAGAGAAGTTTTTGATGAAGTAGCAGAAAATTATCCAAGTATTGAAAAAGACTATGCGTTAATAGACGCTTGGGCTCAATGGGCAATTAGACGTCCAGAGTATTATGATGTAGTTGTAACAACAAACATGTTTGGAGATATTATCTCAGATTTAACATCAACTTTTCAAGGAGGCTTAGGAGTAGCTCCAAGCGCCGAGATAGGAGACAGATATGGAATGTTTAGACCAATTCATGGAAGCGCACCAAAATATTATGGCAAAAATGTTGCGAATCCTATTGCAACTATTTTGTCAGCTAAAATGCTTCTTGATTGGTTAGCTCAAATGCATAATGATGAATCAGCACAAATAGCGGCAAGCAAAATCGATAATGCAGTTGATTTAACCCTTGAAGAAGGCAAAGTGCTTCCACGTGATTTGGGTGGAGAAGCAAAAACTAGTGAAGTCGGCAATGAAATAGTCAGAAAAGTTCATAATTCATAAATTTCTGATTTCTGAAAATCAATAGTTGATTTATTTCAATTATCCAGTTATATTCAAAATGTTGGAAGTATGCTTACTTCTCATTTTTATTTTTACAAAAAAGAGGGACAAAAAGTCAATATCATTAAAACGGAAGTTTCTTACTTAACGTAAAACATGTCCTTAGTATCTTGTGGAGCATTTGTAGATTCTTTTCTTAGTTTTTTCTCGACTTTCTTTTCTTGGGTTCCGGTTATCTTTGCATCATAATCAACAAAAGCGCATACAAGGTCTGAAAGATTTTTATTAATTTCAACAAGCTCATCTAAAGAGAATTGAGCCATAACATCAGGATTGTCAGCCCATTGCATCCAACCAGTAACACTTCGTTGTAATGCAAGAATCGTAAATCTAATGGTTCGTACCATATCTAATCGGTCTTGACCTGCAACTTTTGAAGATTTTTTTATTTCTTTAAGTATTCTTTGGCAGTCACTGACCCATTTTCCATCCATTAGTAATACACATTATGCAATAAGTCTCTCAGTGATAAAAGGTTTCTTAATTTCAAATATTTTTCATAAAGATTATAAGAATCAATAAAATCTCTTCTCAGATATGAACAGGTCTAATAAAGAGACCAAAGAACCTTCTTTAGCGTTTGGTGGACAAGCAGTGATGGAAGGCGTTATGATGCGCTCTAAAAACCATCTAGTAATATGTGTTCGCCAACCTAATTCCCAGATAATTTCGAAAACTGAAACATTACATTCACTGTCAGAAAAGTACAAATTTCTAAAAGTACCTTTTTTAAGAGGTATACTTGCCCTCTTCGAAACATTATATTCAGGAATTAAGGGAATATATTTTTCTGCAAATGCTGCTTTTAGTGAAGATGAACAGGAAGAAGAAATCCTTAGCTCGAAAGAAATTGCAGTAGTAGTAGCGTTTTCAGTTATACTGTCAATACTTCTGTTTAGTGTAGTACCTTATTTCTTGACATCTTTAAGCTTTGAAGGAGGAATAGTTTTCAATATTGTGGAAGGGGGAATTCGGCTAGGCTTCCTTCTGGCATATCTTTTTATCGTTTCCATGATTGGAGATTTCAAACGTATATTTCAGTATCATGGAGCTGAACATGCAGCAATTAATGCATATGAAGCTGGAGTTGAATTAAATGTTGAAAATACAAGAAGATTCTCTCGATTCCATTCTAGATGCGGAACATCATTTCTTCTCATAATAACTGTTATCAGTATATTTTTCTTCTCATTAATAACAAGTCCTGATTATTTTGTAAGGTTATCTTACAGAATTTTGCTTATTCCAGTAATTAGCGCAGTTTCCTACGAAATTCTAAGACTTAGCGATAAATACAAAGATTCTCGGATTGTGAAATTATTAGTAGCTCCAGGATTACTCCTTCAACGTTTTACTACTAGACCACCTGACGATCAGATGTTAGAAGTAGCAATAAAAGCTGTAAAAGAAGTAGAAAGTCTACAATGTGAAACTAAATGATTTTCCAAGAGGTCATTTAAATAGATAGTATGTCACTTCTAAAGAAAAGGCGAATAAAGTGGACACCTTAAATCTTGACTTAAAATCATGGAAACTTTTCTTTACTTTATATAAACTTGCAGAGTTAGGTGCTTCTAGTCGAATAATTAAAGTTTCTACAGAATATCTTGCCGAAAAAATAGGAGCCTCGCAGCAAACAGCATCTAGGCACCTTATCAAATTAGAAAATATGGGGTGGATTACACGAACAATAACTCCCGAAGGCTGTCTAACAAAAATCACCAAACTTGGTGTAACTGAGCTTAAGAAACTTTATTCAGAATTGCGTGTTATCTTTGAATCAATTTATCCTCCATCGATAACATTGGAGGGGGTCCTTTTCAGTGGTTTAGGGGAAGGAGCATACTATGTTACCAAAGAAGGTTACAGAAAACAGTTTATCGAGAAACTTGGTTTTGACCCTTATCCAGGTACACTTAACATAAAATTGATTGCAGATTATGATTTGAAAGCTCTGTCTGAGCTAGAAACTTATCCTGCAATTGAACTCGAAGGATTCGAAGATGAGTCAAGAACATTTGGTTCTGTTAAATGTTACCCCGCTATGATAAATAACAAGGTAAAAGGAGCGGTTATTCATGCTCTGAGAAGCCATTATGGATCTTCTGTTTTAGAGATTGTGTCTCCGAATTTTCTTCGAAATAAACTTAAATTGAAAGATGGAAACAAAGTAAAAGTCGAAATTTTATTACTCCCTTGATAAAAATTTATGTGCTGAATGATTCGATTATTTTTCTCACAATTTTTGAAGAACTATCAAGTTCTCTCTTTCCAAATCTTCCGATCTTTGCTACTTCAATGTTGATTCTTTTTTCTTTTATGGCTTTCATGACTTCACGTTCAATTTCATCTTGATCATGACCCACGGCTATTACATCGGGTTTTATTTTTTCGATAACTTTATTTATACTAAAATCTTCCCAGCCAAGAATAGCTTCATCAACTACTTTCAATGATTCAACAAGTGCACGTCTTTGATCCTCAGGCATAATAGTCTTTTTTCCCTTTCTAGCCTTAACTGTACTATCTCGAGCAACTATAACAATTAATTCTGCATGTTTACCACCCGCCTTCTTTGCTTCTTCCAAAAATCTAACATGCCCTAAATGAAGAAGATCAAAAGTTCCAGAAGCTAAAACAACTCTTTTCTTACTCATCATAACCATGAAAATTCAACTGCTCCCAATAATCTCAATGCATCTAATAGCCCTTCACAATAAGCTACTGAAGTTAAACTTGTTTCAAGTTTTCCTTTCTCCTGATAGTATTTTGCATCTTCAAGATATCGTTTAGCCCAATCAAAAACTGTTTTTGCTTCATTCTCATTAATGTGCAATTCATCAGGTAATTTTTCTATTTCATTAATGACTTTTTCAGCTCCATGAATATATTTTGTAACTAGATCATCTATTTTCATTCTACAATCTCCTTAATTTCATTTGGTGCACCTGCCAAAATTATCAGGGCTTCTGCTTCCATAAAATGCAAATTTCCCAAAAAGATGAGAGAATGCGGAGGAGGCCCAAAGTCGTGATTTATTATATTTTCTATATAGTCTGCTTTAACTACAGAATCCGGTGAACCAGCTCTTGCTACTCCAACAACAAATGTTTTTGGGGTAACAATCTGATTCTTTTTCTTTACTTCTAGGTCTAGAAGTGTCTCAAGTGCATGATTTATGGTTAAATATCTATTTTCTTCTGCTTTGATATCCAAGAGGCACATTGTATGTAATCCCATTTTCTTATTATTTAGAATAACATTGTATGGCGTTTCAGACACAGATCCGTTATCACAAAAAGGCACGGTAACAGATTTTCCATATTTATAATTCTGCAATCCCGATATACTTCTGACTGCTGAGCTAACAGACGCATTATGAATAAGACGTGTTTTGATTCCTTTTTTCTCAGCAATAATACGTAAAGTTATATGAGTAGTAGCAATCATTGGATCACCTTGAACTAGAAAAACTGTTTTTCCTTTCTTTGCAGATTCAAAGAGTTGTTTTCCATCCTCATCCTCTAACATAAATCTTGAAACAATAACGACTTTCTTAGCAATAATCTTTTCAAGTCTTTTTATCGAGAATCCGGGCATAATACTTGTATAAAATTCAGCAAAAACGGTGTCTGCTTCTTTTAATTCTTCGATTCCCCTCAGAGTAATGTCTTTTTCATCGTATAATCCTAATCCCACAAAAACTAGTTCGTTCAACGGATTTCCTGCTCCAACTTTACGTAGTTTACGAACAAAAAATATAACATTATTTATAGAGTCCCCATAATTCTTTCAACAAACGGAATTTCTTTTTGGTTTTTTCTCCTTTATTAAGCTATTATTTTATTTCATCAAAGATTGAGAATTTATTCCTGACCCAAATAATTAGACAAAGCAATGCACTGAATTTCTTAGCGATATACCAAAAATTCCGGAAAATATAAAATGGTCACCAGAAGTTAGCATCAATTTTCTTTTTTGGATTTATATATTTTAAGATTTCTTAACAATTTTAATATATTCAAAATTTTTATAAAAAAATGAATGAATAGTCAAAAAATAATAATATTTATATATATGCATACTTATTAAGTAAAAATTAATGAAAGTTTGTGAGTTATTATGAAGTGGAGAAATATAGAGAATCATAAATCTGGTTTGAAAAAGATACGATTGATTACTAGATTAGAAGCCGAAAAATCAGGTTTCTTTCCACATTTATAATTACTTCAAATAAACAGAAATTATATTTATGGATAAAAGGGTGCACAAACAATTTCATGCTATTTAAAAATGTTTTACATTGGACCAGACAAAACTCTAGCGGCAAGTCCTGCTAAGAAGATTACAACAATAACAACTGCTAAAAATAGCATTTGAGGCATTCCAAGAATATAATGCTCAACATCCAGATTCAATGTCACCAACTTGCTTTCATTCAAGTCGTTGTTGACAAAATTAAGTTGGTATTCACCTTTTGCATCACACATAAAGTTGTAATTTAATTCCCCAATTTCTCCAAAGTTAATTTCGGTTGCATTCGGGTAAAAAAGTGAAAAAGATACGAAGTTATTTTTTGTTCCAAGTATCTTGAATTCTATAACAACTCGGTCATTTACATCTAAGTTAATTTTCTGATTTATTTCGTCCCCAGCGGGTACAGTTAAACTTGATAGTGAAGCATTTGATAGATTAATCAAAAATATAATTAATAGTAATCCACAGAGTGAAATAATTCCAACTTTTTTATTGATCATCATCAATAAAAATTCTTAACCAAATACAATAAACATTATGAATTTTCAATTAAGATTATAATTTTTCATTGAGCGAAATAAGTAACGAATAACCAAAATTAAACCAATCCCTAGGAATAGAAAACCAGAAAGCAATAATGGGACGCGAATATACCAGAACCAAAAATAATTCTTAATGTACCAATCGAACCAAAATATGCTTTCCCCCCAAGGAATTAAAGTTGTGATTAAAAATAATATTCCGATAATAACAAAAAACGTGCCAAAAATCACTGAAAATTTGTTTATGAAAACAAAAATTTTATTGGGTCGTTGCTTCGGTTCCTTCTTTCTAATTTCAAGTACAAAACGTATAATCAAAGATAATCCCAACACTAATAGCGGGATACCAATAAGTAATAATTGACCACGAATTAATCCATAATATTTTTCAATAAATAATTCTCCAGTTTCTAATACGAAATCTGGATAAGAATCTATTAATAAACGACTGGGAAATACCATAAAACAGCCTCCCAGGATTACTAAAATAAATCCAACAGGTAACATGTAATTCTTGATTGCAGTAAGCACCGTCTTTAGAAAAGTAATAAATCGATTAGAACTCCTTTTGTCTTTGATTTTCAAATTATTTTTTCCAATAACAGTCTGTGATTTATTGGCATAATTGTCCAAAAATCCAATTTTGCAAATGAAAAGAGGAATAAAAACGATTGTACTCGTTAACATACTTGTAAAAAGGATACCATCTGATGTGTTGTTAAAAAAATTAAATCCACCAAAATTCCACCCATTAACCATCCATTCAAAATCTAGATAGTTAAGATACATCAGATATCCGAATAAAAAAAGAAAAAGGAAGGCTATTAAAATAAATATCATACCTTTTTTGGTATCAAATTCAAATTTTTTAAGTTCTAAATATTTTTTTGCTTTATAAGAATTTTTGGAAATATAATTAATATCCCTATTAAAGAAAAAAGGAATCCTAATGATAAAAATCCGAAAAATCTAATGTTAAAATAAACGTTGTTCGATTCAAGAACATATGGTGGAACGTTAGATTCCCAAAAATAGCCATTTGGAATTAGTCCAGATGGCGGTTTTGTTTCATGTTTTAAACTTTTTTGTTCAATTAAAAATATACTTTCGAAACCAAATAAAATAGGAATCAAAAATATTATTCCTATAATTATGAAAATCAATCCAAATACTATCGAATATTTGCTGATGGATTTGAAATTGATCTTGGGTTTTAGTTTTATTTCCTTATTCTTAGCCTCAATTTTTATGAAAAACAATATTAAAACCAGAGCAAATACAAAGGAAGCTATTGCTAACACACTGTTAATCCATAGATCTTCTGGAATCAATATTTTTTCCCCATCCATCAACAAAATGATTTATCAAATGTTAATCCAATGAAACATTATTTCTCTGTGGTATTTCTAAATACATCTTTATGTTTTTTATCTCAAATTTCTGTGTTTTTTTATATCCATTTAGTTTTTTCGTATTTCGTAGTACAGTTCTTTCAACATACTAGACTAACTTGAAAAATTAATAAATACCATTGGAGTGTTCTAAGTCTATTAAGAACAGTAGCATAAACATCAATCCATGCTTGTGTGGGACTTCAAATCATCATGTACATAAGCCCTACATATTTGGATGGTGAAAAAATGTTGGGCCCGTAGCTCAGCAAGGCAGAGCGGCGGACTGGTCAATTTGGACTGGGCTGAAGCTCTTAACCCGTAGGTCAGGGGTTCAATTCCCCTCGGGCCCGCCAAATAATCCTTTTTTTAAAATAAAGGTAAATTAGATGAATTTTTCATAGAATATATCAAATTTTTTACATCGAGGTTTAAATGATCTTACACTTTATTGCTATTGGGGTAACGGTGTCAGAAGATTCTTGCTTAAAGGTTCCAAAAAAATTTGGAGAAAAGGCTCTTCGTTTAGTAAGGGATCTGAAAATCATTAATAATAAATTAAAAATTCAGCAAACTAAATCACATCTTCTTATACCGCTTTACAATAAACCAAAACCTGCAATAATCAAAAAATTAGAAAATTCCTTACAGCAAATGGAATTGACAATTCACAACTTCCCAAAAAATCAAAAACTTCGTCCCACGTACCTTGATCTCCTAACAGAAACAATACCTTCTGGTCTTTTAACTGGAATACCTCGAGCAATAGATTTTATAGGTAAAATTGCAATAGTTGACGTCCCATTTGAACTAGCAAAATATAGAAAAGATATAGGTGAAGCAATACTCAAAGCACATAAACAGACGCAAACAGTATTAGCCAAATCTGGATCAATAAAAGGAATTTATCGCTTACGAGAATTTGAATTTATAGCAGGTAACAAAAAAACTACTACCATTCATACTGAATTTGGCTGTAAATATTATCTTGATATTGCAAAAACATACTTCTCTCCAAGACTCTCAACTGAACATAATAGGGTTGCTTCGAATGTAAATGAAAATGAAATAATTGTAGACTTGTTCGCAGGAATCGGACCTTTTTCAATTCTAATTGCAAAAAAACACAAAAACGTTAAGGTATACGCTATTGATATTAATTCAGAAGCTGTAGTTTTTTTAAAAAGAAATATAGTAATGAATCGTGTAGAAAAACAGGTTATTCCTATTCTGGGAGATGCTAGAAAAATCCTACAAGAAAAACCACTCCAAAAAGCAGACCGTGTAATAATGAATCTGCCTGAAACATCATTTGATTATTTGGACGTAGCATGTAAAGCTCTAAAAAAAGAGGGGGGAATAATACATTATTACAGTTTTGTGAATTCTTCAGATCAAATAAATTCAACTAAATTTCGATTAACCAAAGAAGTGACCAAGAATAAAAGACAAATTAAGAAAATTCTTTCAATAAAAAAAGTCCGAGAGGTTTCACCATACACTTTTCAAGTAGTTATTGATGCACAAATTCAATGATCATTTACTTCTAACGTAATTTTAATTCTCTGTTTTGGGTTTTTTAGTTTTTCAATAAAATGTCTTGAAAAGTTGATAGCTGCTTTATCTGCACTTATTGCCAATGTTCGACCACATAAATAATTACTCTTTCTTACCACCAAATCTGTAATATGTGTAAATTGTAAATTTGGGTTTCCTTTAGCGTTTATAATTTCTTTTAAATTTCCTGCTTCAATTTTAATTGTTATTTTTGCTCCAACTTTTTTTGAAGCTTCCTTAAATTCGGATGGTAAATCAATTGCACCTTTTGTTGAGTTTATACCAAGGATACAATCTCCTTGTTTTGAAAGATATTTCTCCTTAGTAAACTCTAATGTAGTTTTATGAGTACCTTGAATATTTTGATGACCATATGCAAAAAA
>JARRMB010000013.1:0-3869 GCA_037386325.1 Candidatus Bathyarchaeota archaeon | reverse complement strand
TTTTTTTATTCCAAGGATTGGATATCTTTGCTATTATTCCCATATTATCACCAGGATAAACTTTTTTAGTTTTATCTGAAACCAATCCCCCCAAAATAAATCCATGATCGGAAGGTATCATATTAAAATGGATAGGTAAAAAATCATTAAGCTCTTGAGTAATGAGATTTGTTCCTGGTCCACCAACTAAAAGTAAATTATTACTTTCTTCTTTTTCAACTTTCACATCGACATCCAATTTTATCAAAAAATCTTCAGGCAGATTAACGAATTGGCCTAAAAATAAGGTTAAATATGCAACATAATGCCCATCTCTAGCTTTTGCCTTAAAAGGTCCATGAGGGTCTGGACTTCCTACAACAATTTTTCCATCTAAAACTCTATCTTTGACTAATGGGTGTAGAAAAAGCTTCATTTTCTCATTTAACTCGAACGCAGAAAAACAATTGATCTTTTGGTAACCAAAGGGTAATTCTACTCCCATAGCTGGATATACGGTTTTATAGTATTTTGCAACAGCACCTTTCCTATTTTCTTCTCTGACTACTCTGATTACACCAGCTTTTGTCAATTTTCGGATATGATAATAGATTTTTTGTTCGTGTTGTTTTAACTTTTTAGCAATTTCCAACGGGTACATTTCTTCTTTGCTGAGAAGATTTAGAATTTCCCAACTTAATTTATTCAATATGGGTTTTAATTTCGCTGGTTTTTCAAAAATTATTATTTCTTTAGCTTTGAATTTGCTCTTTTCTTCACTGAGTAAACGTTTAAGTTCCATACTTGCAGCTACCAAGGAGACCGTTATAAAAGTTTTTTTAAAGGATGCGATTATTAATCACTTTTTAAGCAAATTACTGAAATTGAATAATTAGTTTTATTAGATTCTTATATAATATAAAAACTGTATGACTTCTATATCTTCTGAGTCAATCACTACAATACTTTTCCAAGTTGCAATTGGTGGAATCGGTGGATTTTTAATTGGTTATACTTTTAGAAAAATGATCAAAATTACATTAATAATTGGGCTGGCTATTTTCACTATAATTTTTTTAGCATACACCAATATAATTAGGATTGATTATAGTGAACTAATCGGTTTTGGTTCAAGAATTGTTGAGACAATCGATCCAGCGTATGAATTGATAACTCCATTATTGGCTAATATACCGTTTATTATTAGTCTTATCTTTGGTCTTTTTATGGGATTCAGAAAAGAAGACTAAAAATATTTGCGAATTAAAGGAATATGATCTTTGAAATTCAATAATTTGGCATATCTTTTCTAATATATTTCTGCATTTCTTGCCAAATAGCTTTTACATCTCTAACTTTTCCAACTATTGGATCCATTTTTTTGCCAAAAGTTTCAATACGTAGAACACCTTTCTTGCGTATAACTCCTTTTTCACTATAATGCATTGTACGAATATCTTCGAGTCTTTCTGCCACTACTCTATCTTTCTTGAAAAAAACTCCTCGTCGTCTATACATTAATATCCGTTGATCTGTTATGTAAAAGAAAAAACTGTCATTAAGACTATCAACCTTTCCACTCTGAAATAATACAGTTTCTCCGGGATACAAGAATTCGGTGAGACCCAAAGTGTTCGCCTTCTTTTTGTTAAGGTTCTAGCTTCATATTTTTTGTGGTAGATTTATTTCCGAATTGATGTTTTATTAGATCAAATAAACCATTAAAATTCATTTTGTAAGGGTTTTATTCCATGAATGATGAAATCATTGATAACCATTATAATTTTGGTTTTAATTCTAAAAAATTTTTCCTAAAAAAGTTTATAGATATTTATCCCTTTTTAATAGAACCTCTGAAGTAGTCAAATATCGATTGAAAATTATTGAAATTACAGAGGTAAAAACTATGTGTGGAATATTTGGATGTATACTTCAAAACGGTGAAGCCGCACCAATAATTCATGAAGGATTAAAGAAGCTTGAATATCGAGGCTATGATTCTGTCGGAATCGCTACAATTCAAAGGAAAAAACTTTTCTTAAAAAAAGATAGCGGAAAAATTAAAGAAGTTAATAAAATACTTAACCTTGATAGACTTCCTGGCAGAATTGGAATTGGTCATACACGATGGGCAACTCATGGGGCAGCTTATAAAGAAAATGCTCATCCACACACAGATTGTAACAACCAAATTGCTGTTGTTCATAATGGAATAATTGAGAATTTTGCTGAACTTAAAAATGAACTTCAAGAACTAGGACACAAATTCAAGTCAAAAACTGATACTGAAGTTATTGCGCATCTTATTGAAGAAAAATTAAAAACAAAAATGTCTTTGGTTGAGGCTATTAGAGAAACAGTTAAACAACTTGAAGGTTCTTATGCATTGGCTATTATTTCTGTTAAGGAACCGAATAAGATTTTTTGTGCTAGAAAAGAAAGCCCTCTTGTTCTTGGCGTATCAAAAAATGCATTTTATGTGGCATCTGATATTCCGGCATTTCTATCTAATACAAACAAATCTGTTCTCATAGAGGATGGAGAATTCGTTATTTTAAGCGATAAAGAATATGAAATTCGCAAAATAACTAACTGGAATCTTGTGTCAAGAAAACCGGATATTATTGATTGGGCTCCCGAAATGGCAGAAAAACAGGGTTTTCCCCATTTTATGCTAAAAGAAATCCACGAACAACCTTTACGATTAAAAAACACCCTTAGATTACAAGACAAATATTTAGAATTGATGACCACGTTTCTTGATCGTGCAGGCGAAGTATTTTTAGTTGCTTGTGGAACTTCATATCATGCTTGCTTAGCAGCTTCATACTTATTCTCTAAATTATCTTTCTTAGCAACTCATCCAGTAATTGCTTCTGAATTTGTTGAACAACATGGGAAATCTGTAAACATTGATAGCTTACTTTTGGTTGTCAGTCAATCTGGAGAAACAGCAGATACATTGGATGCAGTTGAAAGCGCGAGACTTCGAGCGGCTACAATTCTGGGACTTACAAATGTCGTCGGGTCAACATTAACAAGAATTGCTAGAGTCTATATAATTCAACAGTCTGGCCCAGAAATTGGAGTTGCTGCAACAAAGACATTTACTTCTCAACTTTCTGTACTTTCTCAACTAGCAATTAGACTCGCCAAGAAGAGAGGAAAAGTTTCTCATGTAGAAATTGAAGATCTTGAAGAAAATTTTGAACGAATACCGGACATTGTAGAGGAGATTATTACAGATAAAGAGGAAAAAGTAAAGCAATTAGCTAAAAAATATAGTAGTAAGCATTGCTTTTTCTTTTTAGGAAAAGGAATGAGTTCTGCTGTAGCTTTAGAAGGTAAACTAAAATTGATGGAAATATCCTACATCCCTTCGTTAGCCTATCCTGCTGGAGAAAGTAAGCATGGTCCAATAAGTTTAATTGAAAAAGGTTTTCCTGTAATTTTCTTATGCCCCAAAGATTCAACACATAGAAGTATAATTGGCAATATCATGGAAATGAAAGCTCGTGGAGCCTCAATAATTGCAATTATTGAGAAGGATGATGAGGAAATAAAAAAGTTGGCTGATGATTACATAGAAATAAGTACTGGTTTACCTGAAGTATTATCTCCAATACCTTTTGTAATTCCGTTACAACTCTTTGCTTACTACGTATCATTAGAAAAAGGATGCGATCCTGATAAACCGAGAAACCTAGCAAAATCTGTCACTGTAAAATAGATAGTTAACAAAAAATACTTGTCTTTAAAGAAAAGATTCTAAAATATCCTAATCTATTTTTAATGTTGCATTACAGAAAAGGATCAAATCATGGTAGATGAAAATAACCAAGCTTATCCACAAAGGATTGTTTCACTTTCACCAAGTAACACAGAGATTC
>JARRMB010000012.1:0-27596 GCA_037386325.1 Candidatus Bathyarchaeota archaeon | reverse complement strand
TATAAACTAGATGCGTAAACAAACCAGTCATCGTTTATAAACATACAAGGTATGAGAAGGATAACCAAGTTCAGGATTTTCACAAAAATTCTCAACTTTTATTGGCTCCCAACCTAGAAGATTTGGGCATTAAACATTCACAGTGCATACAATAATACTAGATGAAAAAAACATTTGCCTACTAAAAAAATCAACCAACTAAACAAATCTAAAAATACAAATTCTAAAACAACAATCTAACTTTTCTTTTTAACTGCAGTAGGACAAACATTACAAGTCTTTGGAACAGGCAAACAATCTTTATGCCATTGACAAATTATGTCATTAGTTCTTAAAGCAGCACATAACTCACAAAACCTAAGCATAGCATCAAAAGGCGAAACCTTGTCGGCAGCTATACCTGAAGCAATTTCATCAACAATAGTTTTAACAGAAGGCGAAGTTTCAAGCTGCTTAACCATTTTTTCACCCCTCTTTGAATATAAATAATGACTTATAGATGCTTGAGTTGTCCCAAGCTTTTTAGCAGCAACTACTTGAGAAAAATTATAATTTTCAATTAAACTTCTCGCAACTAAGGAACGAAAAGCAGGCAATATAGATATAAACTAGATGCGTAAACAAACCAGTCATCGTTTATAAACATACAAGGTATGAGAAGGATAACCAAGTTCAGGATTTTCACAAAAATTCTCAACTTTTATTGGCTCCCAACCTAGAATCTCATAATCATGAGAAACAACTCTTGTTCCAGATTTAAGCTCAGACTCTAATTTTGGCTTAATTCGTTCATTTGCACTCGTTGTCAAATAAAGAAAAACAACATCAGCAGAAGACAAATCAACATCAAAAATATCTCTCTGAATAATTTGAGGCTTTTCTGCTATTTCAAGTAATTGAATACTCGTTAGAGCCTTTTTTGATAAATCATCCCTAAGTTCAACTCCTACCGATTTAGCCCCAAAATCGGAAGCTGCCATAATAACAGCTCGACCGTCTCCAGAACCTAAATCAAAAAGTATCTCATCTGGTTTGAGTTCAGCTATAACAAGCATTCTACGAACTACAGATATAGGTGTTGCAACAAAAGGTGCAAGGAACAAAATTTAATCCTCTCGATTTTTATTACTTAAATTCCACTTTTATGCTTTTTCATTTTAATAAAATTAATTTTTTAAATAGAAAAAATTTACCAAAATTTTCTTCTTAAAGACTTCTTTTCAGCTTCAATTATTAATTCAAAAAAATTATTTGTAAGCCTATTTTCTTTCTTTAATAACTCTTTAACATCTGAAAATTGAACATTTTTCCCAGAAAGAGCAACAGCAGCATTCTTACCAAACTTAGAAACAAGCTTAGCAGTTTTAATTGCCCTTCGATTTATTTTATCCTCATCTTTTGTCAACTTCTCTCCCCTTTTATCAACTAAAGATTGAACCTTAGACTCAACTGATCTAAGTACACCCAAACTTGACGACCCACATTTAGGACATACGGGATAATCAGGCAAATCACGTATTTGGACCATCTCAAGATAATTCCAACACTTAGTACAAACAAATGTCCGAACTTCTGTTAACAAACGTGCCTTAGCTGATTCTATTAATAAAAGTCTCATTCGTTCTGGAGGAATAAGATCAGTTTTCATACTAGCTTTTTCAATACCCACCCGAGCAATCGGCGAAGCATCACCATCAACTTCAACCTTTAGAATCTCAGTTGTACCATCATTAATAGCACCCAAAACGCTTAGCATATTTTCTATATCCAAATCTTTTAAAAAAATCTCTTTCAGAGCCTCATCATAGATCGCAGTATCTTCAAAACTTTCCATCAATTTTCGAAGACTGACCTTACTTAAATCAACCCATTTTTGAATAGCACCAAATCTTCGAGCAACATGAAACAAACGCCTCTTGAACAATCCAGTCTTAACAGTTGAACGCTCCATCAATTCTTTAATATCCTTAGGATCCATCTTTTTTATAGAATCAAACAGTGAAAGTACATCATCAGACTTTACAGCACCCATCGAATTGACAAAAATTCGATAGGGATCATGTTGAACCAAAACACTATACCCAGTCTTATCTGACAAAAGATGACCCAACAATTGACCCAGAGTTCTATTAGTCAAAGACCCAAAATTAGCTTGTAAAATAACAAAATCATCCCAATCTTCAAGTAAAAGTCTCCGATCAGAAGGAACAGGATACCCTTTGTTAACATGTTCAACAATTTCACGAATCGCTCTGGTAATAGTATCAGAATCAGCAGGATATCGACTAGACAAAAAAACAGCAATTTCAACAGAACTTCTACCTTTCCTTAACTCACTTTCAATAAAACCATTAATTTGTCCAACCTCTTGAGCTACAGCAAAAGGCACTGGAATTTCTTCTCCAATCCAACTAGGAATAGCACCAGTAGGATCATCAGTCTGCTTAACAAAAATTTGATCACCAGAAACATGAACAATTTGCCAAGGTCGACCTTGAATAATAAATTTAACACTAGGTCTACCATGCTCAGAAACAAATGCTTCATCTAAAACCCCAACTGCCGAATCCTGGCCATCGTCTATAACCAAAAACTTCTTTTCAGCAGGAATCATTGATAAATTATCAAAATAGTATTCATACAATGGTTTAGTATTACGCGGCTTAAAAACCAAATTATCTTCTTCAGAAACCCAAGCAAACCGAGGAAAACGACGATTCATATAATCCAAAACCCTACTAATATCATCAAACGTCAACTCAGCATAAGGAAAAGCCTTAGAAAACAGATTATGAATTTCACTTATTTTCCATTGTTTTTGTTTCATAAGTAAACCTGCAATTTGATGAGCAAGAACATCATAAGGCTTAGGGGGAACAACAAGCGGCTCCAACTCTCCATTAATTGTCTTACGAGCAATAACCATAGCTTCTAAAGTGTCGTCAGAATCCATCGTAATAATAACACCCTTGGGAACACATCCAATTCTATGACCACTTCTCCCAATACGCTGAACCAACCGAGTAACCTGACGAGGACTCATATATTGAATAACCATATCAATTCGACCAACATCTATACCTAACTCTAAAGAAGAAGTCGCAACAAGCCCCTTCAAAGAACCATCCTTCAAGCCTTGCTCAGCAGAAAGCCTAGATGGCTTAGCCAAAGAACCATGATGAATAGAAACAGGAAAATTCACATCCCAAACCTTAAACCTACTCGCTAAAACTTCTGAAACAGAACGAGTATTAGTAAACAAGAGAACAGAACGATGATCCTCAAAATAATGACGAATAGTCCTAAGACGAGCAGCAACCTCTGGATGAGTAAAAAGCAAAGTAGCTAGATTATAATCCTCTTTAACTGGCTCAGGAAAAAGAATCTTCAAATCAGCCATTCTATCAAGAGAAACAGTCACAATTTCAACATCACGATTAGAACCTACAAGAAATTGTGCAACCGTTTTCGGACTGCCAATAGTGGCAGACAAACCAATCCTTTGAAACTCTCTACCAGTAACCCAATGTAAACGTTCAAGAGCCAAAGATAACTGACTGCCTCTTTTACTATCAGCCAACTCATGAACTTCATCAACAATAACCCAACGAACACCACTAAGATGTTGCCGCATTAACCTCCCAGGTAAAATAGCTTGAAGAGTTTCAGGTGTAGTAATTAACATATCAGGAGGGCTTCTAGACTGCCGAGTCCGCTCTTTAGAATCGGTATCCCCGTGCCTAACAGCCAATTTAATATCAAGATTATTACACCACCATTCAAGTCTGTCAAGCATATCCCGATTCAAAGCTTTCAAAGGCGTAATATAAAGAATTTTTATTCCTCGACTCCTATCAGAAGTCCTTAAAAACATATCTAAAACAGGAAGAACTGAAGATTCAGTTTTCCCAGTAGCTGTAGGTGAAATTAAAAGAACATTCTTACCATCAAGTATTTGCGGAATAGCTTTTTCTTGAGTCTCTGTTGGCTTTTCAAAACCTTTTTGTTCAATTAACCTCCGAATTGGTTTAACAAACCCTTCGAAAACATTTCCCGAAACTTCTGACAAATCGATTGGCCTCAGAGCCGAATGAGTAAAGCAGGACAGTTTTAAAAGTATTTTGGAAACAAAAAATCGTTGCTCCAGAGTAAATATCAACCAATTCAAATTTAGTATCAAAATCAATAACATGAATGTAAGGCAAATCTTTTATTCATCATAGACAAAACATGAATTCGACATTTAACGGAGGAAAAGGGAATGGTAAAATGTAAAAACTGTGGCTCAGAGGTTGACAAACCCAGAAAAACATGGAAAATGGCCGGTCGCCCAGATAAGACAGGAAAGAAAACAGAATTAACGATTGGACTTTTCGACTGTCCAAATTGTGGCAAATCATTTAAAGTCGTTCTAAAAAAACAAAAAGTTTGATGTCCAAATTATTTTCAAACAATTTTCATAGCATCAGAGGAAAAATAAAACCAAAAAATCCTCCTTTTTTTATTTTATGCGTTAGGTTTTTATGTTCTAGAATAAAGTAGAAACCTAAAAAAATTCTAACTTTACTGGAGTCACAATTCGACATGAACATTCCGGCCTTATTAAAACGCGATTATATGCAAACCATCATAATGATAGCTGTAGTAATAATCGCAGTTTTGGTTTTTTGGTTTGGTTTAAGTTTCATTTTTAAAACAGATCATCCAGTTTTAGCAGTTGCATCAGGAAGTATGGAACCAGTCCTCTATGCAGGGGATCTCATAGTAATTGAAGGGATCCCAGACATCAACGACATTTATGCTGCACCAGCAAATTCCAATCCTCCTGGCGACATCGTAGTATACCAAGGATCAAGAGAACTAATTGTCCACAGAGTAATAGATAAAACAATAAACAACGGAATTATTACTTTCATATTTCATGGTGATGCCAACCCCCCTGGCGCAAATGAACAAGTAAATGAAGCCAGAATTGTGGGCAGATATGTAGGATTTAAGATACCATGGTTGGGTCATGTTGCTTTATTCTTTGATCCACCAGAAAGAAAGATAGCTTTTGTCGGATTATGGATAATTATTCTCTTAATTGTCGAATTGATACCCTCAATAAGAAAGAAATTAAAAAACGAAAATAATGAACCAAGCCTTTAAATAACTCTGCACCAAATTCATGTTGCTTTATAAGGAGGGGTTTGAGATACCCGAAGTTATTGCTTCTATCAGAATAGAAAATGTTGTAGCTTCTGCATCTTTAAATCAAAGAATCGACCTAAATGCAGTAGTTAAAGGATACCCAGGAGTTGAATATCGACCAGAACAATTTCCTGGACTAGTTTTTAGATTAAAAAGACCCAAAACTGCAACATTAATATTTAATTCAGGAAAAATGGTCTGCACAGGGGCAAAATCAGAAAAAGAATCAAAAAGAGCAGTTATGAAAGTTGTCAGAGAATTAAAGAAAAGCGGAATAATTATTTTAGGAAAACCGGAATTAAAGATTCAAAATATTGTTGCATCAGCAAATTTAGCTGGTTTAATTGACCTTGAAAGATCAGCATACTCACTAGGTCGTACAATGTATGAACCAGAACAATTCCCTGGACTAATTTACAGAATGGATTCTCCCAAAGTTGTTATTCTATTATTTGCAAGTGGAAAATTAGTTTGCACAGGTGCAAAACATGAAGGAGACGTTTACCATGCAGTCAGCAATCTTCACGAAACACTAGAACTTGAAGATCTAATATACTATGAATAAAAATGGGTACATTCTTCGAATTTTAACTAAACAAGAACTTGAATAAGTAAACCATCTAATCTATTTAACATATCCAATTATTTTTCCACAACTTGGACAATGGATATGACGAAGAGTTTGCTGACAGGTCCAACCCGAGATAACTGCCTCATTTTTAGGTAATTTGGATCCACAATGTTTACAATGAAAAAAATGTGAGTTGTTAAAAAAATTCTTTAAAAATTCTAGTTTAATCAATTATAGGTCATCAATTAAAATTCACCAAACATATTTTTTATGAATGATGAAAGCTGAATAAATATTAGGAATCAATATTGACTAAAATAAATGAATAAACAAAATTTTTTATGATTTAACTTGCTTGAGAATAGTATCCATTTGTTTTTTAGTAATTGCTTCTATCTCATTTAGATTTCTCGCAAACTCACTAATAGTTAAGATATAATGTAATTTGATTTCTTCATCCGCTAAGCTTTTTTCTCCGTTTTCTTCCCGATTTAATAGAACAGCAACATCTGAGACAACACCACCTTCAGCTCTTACAGCTTCGGTAGCTTTCAAAATAGATCCCCCCTTCGTTATTAGATCGTCAATTAATAAAACCCGATCCCCAGGTAACAAGATTCCTTCGACTCTTCTTCCTCGTCCATGTTCTCTTTCAGAAGTTCGTACATAAATGAATGCTTTTTCTAACCTATAAGCAGCAATTGACCCAAAAGACATTCCAGCTGTCGGAATTCCTGCAATTCGATCAAAACCTTCTTCGCCGATCTCGTTTTTTATCAAATCAATATAGAGGTCACATATTCGTTTAAACGCATCTGGAAAGCTTGGAATTATCCGTAGATCAAGATAATATGGACTAATATTACCACTTGTAAGTTTGAATGATCCAAATTTTAAAGCTCCAATCCTATTCAAGATTTGGCTCAATTCAGTCTTCATTTTTTGCTTTTCCAAGCTTAATCTCCCTATCTTGAGCAATATATACTTGCACTTTTAAAGACATTGTGTAAGATTCGCCGTTACTTTTAAATTACGCTCCATCAAAAACTTGTATCCAATCAGGAGGTTCTTTTATGGTTGATGCATGGATTCCTTATGGTAAAACAGAAGTTTGCGCAAGAATACCTACAAGAAATTTTCTAGGATCTATTGAACCCAATGAAAAACCAAAAGTTGAAGACCCAAACGCTGAGATAATTAGAGCACTAAACAATCCAATCGGAACAAAAAAATTAAGTGAAATCGCAAAAGAAAACGACAAAGTTACTATAGTAGTAGATGACGCAACTAGAGCTACTCCAAGCCACATTATGATTATTCCATTACTTAACGAGCTTAACAAAGCAGGAGTAAAAGATGAAAACATTACAGTAATTTTTGGCTGTGGATCTCATCGCTCTGTTAATCAAGAAGAAAAAGAAAAGTTACTTGGAAAAGAAGCAATTTCAAGGGTCAAAACAATAAGTCATAATCATAAAGCAGAAGATCAAGTTTTTCTGGGAAAAACATCTCATGGAACAAACGTTCGAGTCAACAAAATTTTTGCTGAATCCGACTTGAAAATATTAGCTGGAGACATAAATCTACACTATTACGCTGGATACGGCGGTGGAAGAAAGGGAGTGCTTCCAGCAGTTTCAAGTTCAGAAACAATACAACAAAATCATGCATTACTTTTACACCCTAAAGCTGCAACGGGAGTTTTAGAAGAAAACCCTGTGCATGAAGATATGATGGAAGCTGCTAAACTTTCTAAGGTTGACTTTATTCTAAATATTGTTACTAATAGCAAAAATGAATTAATAGGAGCTTTTGCCGGTGATTTAGAAAAAGCGTTTCTAGAAGGAACTAAACTTGTCGATGAAATGTTTAAAGTTTCTATTGATAAAAGGGCAAATATAGTAGTTGTAAGTGCAGGGGGTCATCCATTTGATATTAATCTCTATCAAGCTTCTAAAGGAATTCACAATGCTTTGGAAGCAGTGAAAAGAAGAGGGATTATAGTTTTAATTGCAGAATGCCCTGAAGGTCATGGAAATGAAGTGTTTCTAGAATGGATGGAAAAATTTGATAATCTTAAACGCATTGAAAAAGAAATAAAGAAGAATTTCGAATTGGGAGGACATAAGGCATACTACTTAATGAAAGCACTTCAGAAAGCCACTATTATTTTGGTATCAGTTATACCAGATTGCTATGCAATGAATACTTTTAAAATGAGAACAGCAAGGGCAATGAATGACGCATTAAATTATGCATTTGAATTAGCAGGAAAAAATGCTAAGGTATATGTTATGCCTCATGGGAACATAACCCTACCTGTGATGCTAACATCCGATCAGAACGAAGATTAATAATATACAGATTTTAAAGGGCGTTAAATTTTGCAGTTATTTTAGCTATTTCCTCGAACTTCGTAAGTACATTATCGATTTTTTCTCCCATCCTGTAAGTATCTTTATCAAGGCGTCCTTTCGGATTAAGTTCTTTTAGAACATTTGGCTGATTCAAATTGGGATTCTTATGAGAATAAGGCCATAATCTAAAAGATCCGCCTGTAATTTCATCTATCAAGTAAACCTTTCCATTAATAATTCCATATTCTAGTTTCATATCAATTAACTGAATATCAAAATTTGAAAAAGCTTCTTCGAGATGAAGAAAAATTTCTTTGTTTAGTCTACGCATTTCAGCGTAATCCTGTCCTCCCTCTTTTGCAGATATTATATAATCTATGTATTTGTTATCTAACATAGGATCGTGTAATGGATCATCTTTGTAATGAAATTGAGTAATTACAGGATCAAATCGGGTTCCTTCAACCATACTTCCCCATTTTAGAATAGAACCAGCTGCAACTCTTCTTGAAACAACTTCGAGATTTATTTTTCTATCGAGTTTCTTTACAAGAGTCACTTTTTCTTGAGGAGAACAAACATAATGGGTTCGAACATTTTTTCTATTAAGCAATTCATAGATGTCACGATTAGTTTTCCAATCAACTAAAGCTTTTCCAGATATTTTATCATGTTTAACTCCATCTCCAGCAGTTATGTCGTCTTTAAAAACCATGTAAACAGTTTTTGAATCCTCTGGATTTTCATAAATTATTTTAGTTTTACCTTCAGTAATTTTTTTAAAAGAAGTAAAGTTTAAGGTCAAAATTCTGATCTCCTGTTTCCGGAAAAACAGTATAGAAAGAGAATATTTTAAGGTGTCTAAGACATACAGGAACATAAAACATAAATTTATTTAATCTTAGAGATTAGTCACATAATATGTTACTTAAATTTTAAATATAAACAACAATAATTATAAAATGTAGAAATGGATTTTTCGAATAAATCACTTTTATTCAAAATCAATCGTGAATGGTTACAACAAGAAAAAGGAGAAAAAATTATTGAGCACAAAAGAAATGAGTGATGGAATACCTTTACCTTTACTTACAGAAAAATGGTTTGAACAACGCTTCCCTGAAATAGGAATGATTCAAGTCGTTGATGGCTTAGGTGAAAACTGGAAAAGAAGAAAACTTAACTCTATTGTTGTTGTTGCTTTCCACGCAGACTTGGAAGTTTCTCAACTTAAACATTTTTTTCCTCTTTTTCTTACTCAATATTTAATAAAAAATGGATACTCAATTAATCCTGTTGTCTATATAGGAGCTTTAAGAGATATCGGCAGAGGCTACCATCGAGGCGACATAAGTGAACGAGTTGCAGAAGCCCACAAATTCTTTCAAGGAATATTTTCTCCAAGCACACGAGTAGTTATAGTTGAAGACAGAATCGAGATCCAAAAAGACGTTTACAGTATATTACGAATACTTGAATTCGAAAAAAGCCTTCAAGACATATTAAGACAAATAGATACTGTAGAAAAGCTTCTTGAAATAAAAACAATTAATCTAAAAGAAAAAACTTACAATCTTACTGAATATGAGAAAGAACTACTCAAAATTTACCTTTTTGAAAGAAATAAACGTGAAACAGAAATTAAAAGTTACCCATACGTTAGTTGGGGTTTAGAAACGCTCGGATACTTAGGAGCATCATACAATATTTTTGACAAATCAAATGCAGGACTTTCAATACTTAAAAAATTAATCTGCGCAGACCAAGGAATAGATTACCCAGCAACAATAGTGTTACCTGATCCTGTTGCAATATCGGGAATACCAATGCGTTATTTACATCCGAGAGATCTTAATCCAGATGAAACCCTCTTTATAAGTGATTCATATAGAGATGTTAGCCGCAAAGTATACGAACAAGAAAAAGTGTCAATAAAATTCCTTGATCATCTTGTAAGAAATTATATCCAACCTTTTGCATCAACACCCAGCAAAGGTGAAGAATCTTGCTGGGAAAAAATTGAAATCCAGAAACATTTAGGTAACGAGACAGCTCCCCGTGAATTAAAACGTCTTGTTCTGAAATGTTACTGGGATTTTATAAAGCCATATTACGAAGCAATGGAAGCAATTCTTGGAACTCATGAAAGCCTATTTGTCCCTGAAGAATTGACAGAAAAAACATTAGATGCATTAGGTTCCAAACGTAATAGACAAATATTAACTCAATTAGCCTCTCATTACCAGAAACATGGGTCCCCGATGACAGTTGGCGAATTGTTTGAAAAGATGAGATTAAACAAGGGAGCTAAGAAAGGTCTTTGGAGAAATTTAGACACTCTGGTAAAATGTGGTCTAGTCGACAGAATACCTGAAGGCAAGAAACTGCATAAATATACTATCTATGGAAACAAAACAACTATCAGAATAAGATTACCTCTTACGGATATAAAACATAGAGAAAGATAAAAAGAAAATAGAAATAAACACTATTATGTAAATTATTTTATTGCAAAGAGTTTAATTCAGCAAATTTGACTCGAATTTAAGGAAAATTATTCTTTTTGGAATATTTTTTACAAAAAAGAATATAACGGCGTTATATATTGAAGTTTTTCATCGTAATACATTTATGGAGTTATAAAAATGACTGAAAAAAGATTGAACACATTAGTGTTACATGCTGGACAAGAAAATCCAGATGCTACCACTGGAGCAAGGGCAGTTCCAATTTACCAGACAACGTCATTTGTTTTTAAAAATACAGAACATGCAGCAAATCTCTTTGCGATAAAAGAATTTGGAAACATCTACACCCGAATTATGAATCCAACAAACGATGCTTTTGAAAAAAGAATCGCTGCTGTCGAAGGAGGAACCGCAGCTTTAGCAGTCGCATCAGGACAAGCAGCTGAAACACTGGCATTACTGACAATAACCCAACTTGGAGATGAAATAGTAGCAGCAAACAACCTTTATGGTGGAACCTATCAATTACTTCATTACACATTTAAGAAATTAGGAAGAAAAACAATATTTGTTGACTCCAAAAAACCCAGTGAATTCAAAAAAGCTATTACAAGTAAAACTAGAGCAATATACACAGAAACAATAGGGAATCCTAAGCTAGATGTTCCAGATTTTGAAGTAATAGCAAAAATCGCTCATGAAGCAGAAATCCCCCTAATTGTAGATAATACAGTTGGAACAGGATTAGTAAGACCAATAGAATATGGAGCAGACATTGTTGTAGCCTCAGCAACAAAATACATAGGAGGACATGGAACCTCAATTGGAGGAGTAATCGTCGATTCAGGAAATTTTGATTGGAGCAATGGTAAATTTTCTGAATTTACAGAACCAGACCCAAGTTATCATGGATTGAAATATTGGGAAACTTTCGGAAATTATCCAGGTTTAGGAAATGTGGCATTCATAATAAAAACAAGACTTCAATTATTAAGGGATTTAGGACCCGCCCTGAGTCCATTCAATGCTTTTCTATTCTTACAAGGTTTAGAAACATTACCTTTAAGAATGAAAAAACATTCAGAAAATGCACTTGAAATTGCAAAATTCTTGAAAAATCACCCCTTGGTGAAGTGGGTAAATTATCCAGGGTTAAAGGAACATCCCAGTCATGAGCTTGCAAAAAAATATTTGAAAGGAAATTACGGAGGGCTCGTGGGTTTTGGAATTAAGGGAGGATTGGAAGCTGGAAAAAGATTTATCGAATCTGTTAAACTTCTATCGCACCTAGCAAATATTGGGGATGCTAAGAGTCTAGTCATTCATCCTGCATCAACAACCCATCAACAATTGAATAAAAAAGAACAAATTGAAACAGGAGTCACAGAAGATTACATAAGGCTTTCAATTGGAATTGAAGATGTTGAAGATATCAAAGAAGATATTTTCCGGAGATGCACATGCTGCTGGATTCCACAAAGGAGCAAAAAGACCTGGCTGGTGGAATGAAATAATAGGTGAAGGCAAAGCGTTGGATACAGAGAAATATTTCATTATATGTTCAAACGTAATTGGCGGTTGTAGAGGATCAACAGGACCTTCATCGATAAACCCTAAAACAAAAAAACATTATGGTATAGAATTTCCAATAATAACTATCCAAGACATGGTAAATGCACAGGTCAGACTCATTGACCATTTAGGAATTAAGAAATTGTTAACTGTTGTAGGGGGATCAATGGGAGGAATGCAAGTCTTACAATGGATGATTTCTTATCCAGAAAGAATAAGATCAGCTATTCCAATTGCCACCACAATGAAACATAACCCCCAGCAAATCGCATTTAATGAAGTTGGTCGTCAAGCAATTATGGCTGACCAAAACTGGAATAATGGAAACTACTATAATTGTAATCCTCCCGGCAGAGGATTAGCTGTAGCAAGAATGATTGGGCATATAACATATATGAGCGATGTTTCAATGACTGACAAGTTCGGAAGGCGTCGCAAAAATAATGGAAAACCATTCAAATTTGACACAGACTTTGAAGTGGAAGGATACCTTCGATACAGAAGTGACAATTTTGTCAAAAGATTTGATGCAAATTCTTATCTTTACATAACAAAAGCAATCGATTACTTCAACATTCTAAATGGAACAAAACTTGGAGAGATATTCAAAGACTTGAAAGCAAAGGTTTTAGTTTTAGCGTTCAAATCAGATTGGCTCTATCCAGTTTATCAATCTAGAGAAATCGTTAAGGCATGTAAATTGGCAGGAATTGACACAACATATTGTGAAATAAACTCAACTTATGGACATGATGCATTTCTTTTAGAAGTCGAAGAAGAAACAGATTTAATTAAAAATTTCTTGAAAACTGTAACGAATGGACATGAGGAGAAAATGATTGACAAAACAGTTCTCTAAATTGGAACATAAAATAATTTCGGATTGGATAAAAGATTTTTCGTCAGTTCTTGATTTAGGCTGCGGTTCAGGGGAATTGACAAAAATGCTCGTTAACCAAAAACATGTTCGTGCACAAGGCATAGAAATTGATGAGAAAGAAATTCATAAGTGTGTAGCAAATGGATTAAGTGTTTTCCAACAAGATATAGACACAGGATTAACAGAATATTCTGATAAATCATTTGATTATGTGATATTAAGCCAAACTCTTCAGCAAGTTAAAAAACCTGAATTTGTTCTAAAAGAATCCTTACGAGTTGGAAAACAGGCTATAGTAAGTTTTCCAAATTTTGTATATTATCCGGCCAGATTCCAAATATTTTTTAGAGGGAAAGTTCCAGTGACTTCTTCTCTTCCTCATGAATGGTACGAAACCCCAAACGTGCATTTTCTAAGTATATCTGACTTCATTAAATATTGTTCTGGAAAAAAGATTTCAATCGAGGCTTCAGTTTATATAACAAAAAATAAAGAAATCCACATTTTTCCAAACTTCTTTGCTGAAATTGGACTTTTCTTAATTTCTAACAAACAATAAATCAGCAATTAAAAAAAGTTTATTAATTCTCTTTGTTTCACTTCTTTTCTTGAAAGATTTGAAACTTTTACACCAATTCTTCTTGCTTCAATATCAGTTTCTTCAAGAAATTTTTCAAATAAGTCATGTACCGTTTTCTCGAGTAATTCTAAACTATTGGTGGGATTTTCGAATGTTTTGGATCTATTATATGTCTTGAGATCACTTGCAACAATGTATATATTTACAGATCTGTAAAGTAACCCATTCTTCACCAGTTTAGTATGAACTTCCTCACACAGATTATATGCATCATCAAGAATAAGAGATAATTTCTTTGTATTTTCTTTAAGTGTTGATATTCTGCTTAAAGATTCAGGTTCATCTCTTTTTTGAACAGGTTCATTATCAATTCCATTAGAAGCGTTATGAAAGTATATTCCAAGCTTTTTACCAAATATTTCTATTAATCGTTGAACATCAAATTTTGACAATTGACCAATTGTTCTAATACCCAAATCTTCACAAACGACGAACAGGTAAAGGTGACAAGAAAATTGCTACGTCATGAGCTTGGACAAGTGTCAACCCATCAGGTTTTTGCACATCTGCTGCTATCTTCGCTATAAGTTTGTTTGAACCAATACCGATTGAACAGGTAAGTTTTTGACTGAACAAAATTTTTCTTTTTATTTCCTCCCCCAACTCTCTTGCCTCAAGGTAATCAGTTTTTGTTCTCTTTGTTACATCTAAATAAGCCTCATCAATTCCAACCTGCTCAAAAAAATCAGCATGATCATTAAGAATTTTCATTATATTGTTTGAAATTTTTTTATAAAAAGGAAGATCAACAGGAAGAAAAACAGCATCTATGTTTTTGAGTTTCTTTTTGGCCAAAGATATTGGAATTCCTGATTTTACCCCATATTTTCTGGCTATATAATTTGCTGTACTTACAGCTCCACTATCTTCTGTTCTACCTGAATAAACACAAACAACAACAGGTTTATCTTTAATATTCGGTGCTCTAATCTCTTCACATTGAGCATAAAAATAATCCAGATCAACGAGCAACACTATTCTTGCCTGCAATATGAACACACCATAATTCTAAATTTAGACAACAATCTAGAAGTTATTTTGTTCCTTAATAAGATAATTAACCGTTGTTGATTCATTAAATTAAAACAAAAAATTAGGCAAATTCATTTTTAAAACGCTAATTTTAATTATGGCTCCGAAAGGAATTTAATCTAGATGAAAAACAGAAGCATTAGAAATGACCAATCAAACTGTTCTTGGAAAATTCACTGACGCCGAAAGTGTCTGCAAAAAATGTAAACACTTTGACAAGTTAGAGGGACGCTTCTACTGTAAGTTATTAGGTGCGTTACTCGCAGAACAGACATTATATCTTCCTTGTGATCTAAGAGAAACTGAAAATTAGAATTCAATTTTCTAATTGAAATATTTTTTTATTGATCTCTTAAAGAATTAATTACTATTAGATCAAAGATTACAATTTTCAGCATTAGATAGGTTTAAGAAGATTGAAGAGTGATTTTTTATCATAAAATGAGGAAATGAAAATGGATTTTAAGGGTAGTGAAACCGAGAAAAATCTTCTAAAAGCTTTTGCTGGCGAATCACAAGCTCGAACAAGATATACTTTTTTTGCTACTGTAGCAAAAAATGAAGGTTATGAACAAATTTCAGCGATATTTAATGAAACAGCAGATAATGAAAAAGAACATGCTAAACTCTTTTTCAAATTTCTTAAAGGTGGAGATGTAGAAATTAATGCTACTTACCCCGCAGGGATGATTGGCTCTACAGCTGAGAATCTAAAAGCAGCAGCCGAAGGAGAAAAACTAGAATGGGGAACATTATACCCCAATTTTGCGGAAACAGCAGAAAAAGAGGGCTTTAAAGATGTAGCTCTCACCTTTAGAATGGTTGCTACAGTTGAAAATAAACACGAACGAAGATATCTAAAATTGCTAGCCAACGTTGAACAAAACAAAGTATTCAAAAAAGATAAAGTCATCAAATGGAAATGCAGAAACTGTGGACATGTGTATGAGGGAAGCGAAGCACCTATAAAATGTCCAGTTTGTTCACATGCTCAAAGTTACTTTGAAGTCTGGTGTGAAAACTATTAAATAAAATAATAGGAGGGAAAAAAATGACTGAAGAAGGACAGATCTATCTATGTGAAATATGTGGAAACAAGGTTGAAATATTAGAATCGGGCGCAGGAACTCTTGTGTGCTGTGGTCAAGACATGATACTTATAGAATAATTGAAAGCTGGGATATTAGTCCAGCTTTTTCCATTTTTTATAATGAGGACGAATGAAAAACCTCTATTTTTGAAGCTCTTTGTAAGAATAAAGGTTTACTTATCCTTTGGTTTTGAACCTATTTCAACACAAAGAATATTACATTGATATCGTTTGTCTCCAACTTGCATCTTTCCTTGTGCATGGTAACCTCTGCTTCCTGTTTTGAAGTCTTTTTTGTCTAGATTGAAAATTTGATTTTTTCCGTTCAATTGAATTGTTACAATGTTTAATTCACTCATATTATATCCCAACTAATCAGATAACTATGAGGTATGTCTCCTTTTTCATGTTTTCTATTCTTCAATATGTACTTCCAATTTCCCTTAAAATTTTCACATTTTTTTCATTCTAAAAAAACAATTTCAAAGGAGTTAACAACGTCGGTAGGTATTTATTACATTTTTTTGGAAAGGTATTTTGAAAGCTTAAGTTAACTAAAATAAGGATAAAATATCTTAAATTCAACATTGCTTTTTATCTTAACCGGGTTAAATAGTTGAGAAATATTAAAAATAAAGAATTTTTATTATCAACTATATTACTTCTGATAACAATTATATTTTCGGCTATTGCCTATATTTTCTGGTTAGACTTATCTTTTTTTGTAGGTCCATTCTTTTTTATTCATTGGCTAGGAATAATAGCAGCAGTTTTCGTAGCTCTTCTAATCCCAATCTACTATGGTCTGAAACGGAAAAGATCTCAAAATAGGAAAATTTTGTTGAGAATTCATGTTTTTGGAAATCTTGTCGCTTTCCTTTTAATTTCAATTCATTTTGCTCAAAATCTTGGAAGATTAATAAATTATTTTCCTAAGATTGAGGATGGAATTGCCTTGTATCTTGTTTTGGCTATTCTTGTTGTAACAGGATTTCTTGAAAAATTTAGAATAGGAAAAAAGGTACTAAAATATACAAAATTTGTACACCGATATATTATAGTGGTTTTCTACGCAGTAGTAACAATTCATATGCTCCAGGGTTTTAACATAATACAGTAATCAATAATCTTTGAATATACGACAAAATTTGGTTGGAATTAAATGGTTAATCTTGCAATTATAGGAGCAGGAATCGGAGGCTCTTCTGCAGCTTATTTTGCTCGTAAATATTTACCAAATTCAAAAATAACAGTTTATGAAATGAATAAAAGAGTAGGTGGAAGAACACTAACATACCACTATGGAAAAAATCAAATTGAATTAGGAGCAGCTTTCTTTAATTCCAACAATAAAATAATCTTCGATTTAATTAAAGAAATAGAACTCAAGATAAAAAAAGTTCAGGAATCTACAGATATTGCGGTATGGAATGGAACTGAAATTATTTTCAAAGCAAACCAACCAATGTTTTATAATATGTTGAAACTAATTGCCACTTACAAACTTAGTACTCCAAAATTGTTGATCACTCTGAGAGAGGCAAAAGAAAAAATAAAAAAATTATACTACGAAAAACCTTCAGAATTTTGGGAAATATTTGAAAATGTTGGTCTTGATAAATGGTATAAAAACCGATTTGATAAAATTCTTAATGAGTTAGGTATAGATAAAAAATTCATAGATGAAATAATTACGCCAATAATCAGGATTATTTATTCTCAAGATGCTTCAATAGGAGGATTTGCAGGGTTGTCCTCACTTTTAGGAGTATATGGAGAATCGCTTTACAGTCTTCGCGAAGGAAATGATATTTTGCCAATGAAGTTATTAGAAAAATCTAATAGTAAAATTGAATTACGGAATAAGGTTGAAAGCATCGAAAAAACATCTAAAGACACTTTCCGACTTATAACTGAAGATAATAATTCAATTGTTGATGGAGTTATAATTGCTTCACCACTAGAGACTACAAATCTAAGAATCGATGGAATTTCAAATAAAGAATCTCATTCTAGGGAATATAAGAAAATCTACATCAAAATTATAGAGGGAGAAATTGATTTCAGATATTTTAATTTAAATGAATCCAATGAATTACCTTCGATTATACTCACATCCAACGAAGCTGATCCAATAACCCGATTTTCTATTAATAAATTGAGAGGAAACAAGACAATAGTTGCCATTACATCAAAAAAGCAAATAAAAAATAATGTTCTAGATGAAATTTTCAAAAAAAGAAAAACTTTGTTAGATCATGTCTGGAGTGCAGCATATCCCACTTTTAAGCCTATAGAAAGAATCCCATCAACATTTCTGAGTCAGAAATTAATATACCTTAATGCAATAGAATCTGCTTCGTCGAGCTTAGAATCATCTGTTTTTGCAGCTTTAAACTGCATGAAAGTACTTAAAGACCAGCTAAGAACTGGCTCATAGAAGAAAAATAATTATTTTGGAAGATTAACTGTCGGTAAGTCACATTCTTTAAAATCACAAGTGATACACAAAGTTTCTTCTGCAAGGAAAGCTTCAAAGAATTTACAATAGAAAGAATCTTCTTGCTCAGTGAAATATTTACAAGTTTCACAAACACTTTTTGTTACGGTTATCTCTACTAGTTCTATTTGAGTATTCATAACTTGGAAATGTTTTTGATAAACATAATACATTTACGAATGTGGAATACATATTTTGGGTAAATAATATTTCTTGAATCTCAATAGATTTCCTATAATTAATTCAGAATAGTTTTCATGTCTTATCTTGGTGGAACATACCATGAATCTGGTCTTTGATATTTTACTATCGGAGCATTATTTTTGAAATCTAATTTTTTGTCACAAAGATTAACTATTGATGATAATATTCTTTTATGAAGGTTTTCATCGTCAATTATCAAACTAAAAATGTTCAAATTAGATTCTTCGATCTTCCCTCTCACAGTCTCCTCTAATTGAGTTGTTTGCAAACAAAATGCTTTTGAATATTCATCATACAAAAGGTTCTCGAAACTGACTAGTGTTTCAATTAAAGAAATTAATTCATCTCGGTCAATCGTTTGTCTTTTTGAAACATCTTTAGAAAACCTATTAATTAATTCGATATTGTAACTGGTATTGGGGTCACAATCCTGTTCTTTAACTTTTGAACCACCCGCCTCTTCAATTATTGTAACTAAAATCGTAGAATGTTTAAGACTATCAGTCGCGATGTATGTAAAAAGAGATTTAGCTGCTAGGTCTTCAACTTTTTCAGATAAATTGCTATACAACTGATACAGTTCTCTCTCTATTAATCCTATAGAAAGAATTTGCCTTTCCATAAAAACAATTTCATAATTCAAACTATTTCCCTTTCCTTTCTGATTAGTTAATTATTGATATCCATTATATCCTATCACAAATCATGTATTAAATATTACGATTCTATATTCAAAATAAGGTAATCGAATTAAAAACAATGTTCATAGAAAAATATCAAAATTGTACACAAAAAAATTAATTCCGTTTCAATTATCCAAAAAAATAATTATATCAAATATTTTTAGAAATGGTATCCATCTCTTTATTGATTTCATTCTTAAAGAGAAGATACTCGGTATAAATAAACAAAAAGGGGGGGTTATTCAGGATTAGTTTATTTTCTTTCGTTTCATATAGATTGAGGCAACCGACACGATAGAAATCAAACCAACTACTGTGTATATGTGTATATTTTCTGGAATTTGTTCTGGATCGATTTCGGCAACAGCCCATGTTGAAAAGTGATCAGTGTTACATACAAGGTATCCGTTTTGGTCCATGTAACTTTCTACAGGATTCCATTGGTTTTGGGTTTGATTCCAGTACATCCAACTTAATCTTGAAGCATTTACTACTCGTCCAAGCTCTTCACTAAGTTCAGTCTGGTTAACATACAATCTTAGTTGACCTTGAAGTTCAAGTTTAGCTTGAGTCTCAAGTCCCAAATAGAAATTCAAATTTTGCTCCATAACCGCCTCTCCATTAGGTGGCATTGAACTAACGTTCATTGAAAGAGTCATTGTCTGATTAGGTTCAACAGAAAGACTGAATAATCGTTCTCTAACCTGAGGGTCAAGGGTCATGTTAAGTTCGCAGTTCTGGGTACAATTCATCATTAAAGTAAAGTTTCTATAGAAGAAAACATTTGTTTTCATTGCTTGGATTGATTCCATAATTCCAGAAGGAGTCAAGTCCGTTCTATTATACTGAAGTGCATCGATCGGCATTTCACCTCACATTTTTTTGTTTGAAAGATGAAGCATCATTCATGGAATGCCACTCATCTTGTATCATAATACACAGTATTCTTTTTAATTAGGTATACTGTGAAACAGGTGTTCCAAAAAATGAAACGGTTGTACCGCAGTGTCCCTTAACTTAGTGTTTAGCAAATATAGTTAACAGTGAAAAAATATGAAAAGAAACAAAATAGCTGTTTTAGCGATTCTATTGACAGTACTGATAACGGCAGCTCCAGCGTCAGCATATTTTTCAGCTCAAAGCGTAGATACAAAAGCTGAAAGAATGATCGAAATTGCTGAGGAAGCACGAGAGAAAGTACTCGATTTGGTTTCTCTAGTTAAAGCTGATGAGACTGCGATGGAAAATATTACAGATGTGGGTTTGGATTCACAATTCTATGATAATGTTTCACTTTTAGTCGAAGAAGGCACAACATATGGTATTTGGGAAGCAGAATCAGATGGTCAAGGTTGGATGGCTTTAGTTGATGCAAAACAAGCATTAATAGAAATGAAATATGAAGATGCTATTTCTTATTCACGAGACGCTTTAGAGATTTTCCGTGGAGTTCTTAAATCAATCCAAATGATCCTTAGTGAAGCAGATGTAACGATTGGACAAATAATTGAACCACAAATATTGCAGGAAGCAATTGATAGATCATTAGACAAAATACTAGAACTCCGAGATCTGCTGGCCGACACTGAAATGCTAGCCAAATTAGATTCAGCAGAATTACTACTTCAAGATGCACAATCCGCTCTTGATTCAAACCAAATTGATGATGCAAAAAACAGTCTTAGAGATGCAAACTCATTGATAAGTCAAGTTTGTCAAGATCTTAGGGATATTGCACAAGAATTTAATCCACAAAGAATAACCGAGTACTGCGAAGGTGCTTATCGATACAGAGAAAGATTTAGAGAAAGATTTGGACAAGCAAGAACTGAAGGTTTTGATGTTGATGGTTTCCTTCAAAGCTTAGGTTATCAGAACGAAGAAGATTTCATGACAAGATTTCAGGAAATGATCCAAAATGCCGGAGGAACAGAGGATATTGAAAATAGTCTTCAAGATCTAGAAGAGATTGGAAAACTCATGAGAGATTTGGATCAAACCTTCACTCAGGAAATGGGTCAATATAGACAGCAACATGGACAAACAGGATCAACCGGTGGCTTTGGTCAAGAAGCAATCAACGGTGGTTATGAACACCAAAATGGCAATTCAGGAACCAAAGGATCAGACAGTACAGACCAAATGGGTTTCAGGGGAAGTCAATAAATCCCATTTTTTTCTTTTATTTTTAAACTTTTCATAATCCAATTCAGATTAATATGCACGAATAAGGAAAAATTATTTCCAAGTATTCTTTATTGGTATGCCATCGCACCAGCTTTTTAATAAACATGACGAGCAGGTATATCCATGTTTTTTTCCAATACACGACATGTTTCGAATATGAAATTCGTCAAAAAAAGCTTCAGTCAATCAAGAACCCCATTAGTTATTAATTTAATTTAGTTATTTTCATTTAATTATCGTTTTCCCGTTTTAGACATGTTATTTTTTCTGATACTACAGGAATCAAATTTTGACTCAATTTTTTCAAAAAAAGAGGGAAAATTAGAAAATTATTTTCTAGTTTTCATTAAGATATAGATTGCAAGTAACATTGTAATTATGACAAGTACTAGAATAGCCAATAAGTAGGTTGTCAAGTTTGAAGTATTAGTTTCTAGAGTTCCAACTGTACTTTCAAGGTCGCTTACTGAGCTTTCAAGTGAATTTACTGATCCTTGAACTGAACTAACTGAATTACCGACGCTTGATACAGAATTATCCACATCTGACACACTGTTTCCTACCGAATTTACAGAACTTTGGAGATTATTTACAGATCCTTGTACCGGAGCGAGGTCAACTTGTGTAGGTGCTGGATCAGCGCCTAATGCTGTTTGTGCAAACGATGCATAGTAAGATCCGGATCCCATGAAAGTTGCAATGATTGTGTATTTGCCTTGAGTTGGGGGTTTCCACATATAACTGTACATACCGCTGCCATCGGTTGTGACTGTGGCTATATTATAGTATGCTCCAGTTGGGTCTACTGCATCTATTGTTACTTGAACTCCAACTACATTTGAAGGACGTGCAAATTGTTTGTATACATATAGCATCCATTCGCTCATTATTTCGTCAGATACTGCTGGAACACCGTTCGGGAAACGCAACTTTCGTTCTGCTTCTTCTGATCCAGGAGACACATCAGTTACCATTCCTTCTATGATTACACTGCTTCCAAGATTAGTTACTTTAGGCGAAGCTGTGACTGAAGTTTTGCTAGGTCCTCTACCTACTGCATAAATTTGTTGATCATATGAATCCATTGTAGCTATTATACTGTCTCCGATTATTCCTGCTCCTCCCCAATCGGTTTGGCGAAGGAAACCATCTATTTCCCAGATCACATCACCTGTTTCTGCATTAAGACAGACAAATGGTGCTCCACGTGGTTTCGGATCAATTGGAGAGTGCTCACTGTGTCCAAGGTAGAGTTTTCCGTCAGTAATGAATAGAATGTATATTGGCCAATTGTTACCCCATAATATTTCGTTGTATGGATCTTCAGCTTCGTATGACCATAAGAAAGTGCCATTTTTAGCGTCATAAGCACTTACTACTCCAGCCATTTTTGCTGCAACAAATAATTTGCCATAAGCGATTTCACTAAGCATACCGTAAATACCTAGATATGGTAATGGATCTGTTGGTCCCCAAATTTCGTGACCTGTGTCTAAATCAAAACCCCAGACTTGTCGTATCTCTTTGGCTTGAAGAGTAAAGACTCCATCTTCAAGACTTGCAGCTCCCAAACCTATACTTAAATCTCCTGGTGGTGGTGTCCAAGTATTTTGCCACAGAAGGTTACCTGTTTTAGTACTTATGCACCATAGGTTAATTGGTTGATTTCCGATATTTGCCCAACCAGAAACATCTGTTCCAAGAATTCTATCTTCAAGAGTTAAAGCAACTCCTCCAGGTAAACCAGTCGGTATAGTCAAAGTCTCCTGATATCCTTGGGATGCATTCCAGATCTGTGCATGGGGTCTCCAGCTACCAGTTTCAAACCCTTGCCCATCTCCGAAAATTACTTTGGTTGAGTTCCATACAGTCAAAGACCCAGCTTGTTGATTAACAGTGTAGATAAGAAATTCACCGCTGGGTCCAATGATCTCTGTACTAGCTCCGAACATTTCACCTGCTGATGGTACGTTTTCCATTGAATATACCCAAACTCCCGTAAAGGGATCAAATGCATGCCAATTATTGACGAAAGTGAAAGTAGACATATCGAAGGTTGATTCTGTTGCCCATAAGTATTCGAAAACGGCGTGATAATTGAAATTGTCGAAGTAGAATGTTTGACCAAAAGCAAGTCTATGAACTTTTCCTTCGGAGTCTGTAAGTGGTTTTTCCCATAATGTTTCGCCGGTGTGTAAATCAACTGCAACAACTATTTGGGTTGTGTAACCACCAGCTAGTCCAGAGAAGAATTTATTGTAGAAAAGAATTCCACCAATTATTACTGATCCTGAAAATTTGCCTTCGTATGCGTCTCCATCATCAAATGCATGATTTCCAGTTTGACCACCAGCTAGACCGCCTATTTCTAATGCCTTTGACCATAGTACGTGTGCAGTATCTGGTGCATAGTCATTGTTGGGAACATATCCTCCTTCTACAGAATTTCCTTGACCTAACCAGTTTTCTGAAATTGTTAACCATTCTCTTTGTTGTGCATCTATAGGACGAGTCCAATATTCTTTTGGAAGAGGTGCTGGCGTATAATATTCTATTTGTTCTGTGGTTACTGTTACTTCCAGAATATCGCTGTTTGAAGCTTCGTACATTATAACACCGTATAATTCAGGGTCGAAAATTGGAGGTGTAGTCCAATTATAGGTTTGTGCGGGGAAGTGTGTTTGAAAAGTGTATGTTCCGGTCAATGTGGGTATAAAAATTGTACCTGTTCCGCCTGTTGCGTCTGTTCTAAACGGCCCAAGGGTTTCTGAAGACCCATCAGGAGCGGTAACTGTTACTGTTAGACCTTCCCAACCATCAGATACAATATTTAAATAATCTGTGATTCCAACATGCAGCAGTAGTTGTTGATTAATTCCAATTGGATTTGGAACAGCACCAATGTAGGCATGGGTTGCTTTGCTATAAACAGGTTCTTGGGCCATAACAGTTGGCAGAGCAATAAAGAATACGGATATTGTTAGTATTAGGATTAAGGATATTACAATTATTTTTGATTTAATTTGTTGTTTTCTCATTTTTTCATCACTTTTTTATTTTCGTTAACCATTTTTCCAGAGAAAAGGGGCTGATGTACTAAAATAAGAACAGGTTGTTCCAGTGAATAGAACTTTATATTCTTATATTGATTGAATATTTGGTGTAAATAGAATGAAGAATCCAATATGGATTGCTGTTGTTTCTATGATTATTATTGTCGCTTTAGTGGGGTCAATATATTATTTTTCATCTTCTTCAATTCTGGATAATACAGAATTTCAGTTAGAAGTGGATAATCTAAAGGCTTCAACAGAAGGAAAAGTGTCATTTGCAGTTTCGCTCAATAAAGGTGAATCTGATATTTTAGATTCTGTTATTTTGAATGATACACGGTATTCGTGGTCCGATGGAAGTGTAGAAGATCCGACGATTCTTAACGGGGAAACTAAACTATGGAGTATCGATATCGGTAATCTTGTAAACGGGAGTAGTATTCAAGTAGTAGTTGAAACATCAAAAACCACAAGTGACGACAAAGTAATTGTTAAATCTCCAACTTCAAATGAACCGAATTATGTTTATGACAATTATGGAGGAGTTGGACTATTTGATGAAGGAATTCATATTTTAGCAACCAGTCAAGATCCCTGTATGATGGCAGATGATTTTTTAGATATCAGTGATTATTGGAAGATGCTAAAGGAAAACGAAACAACTGTAGCAACAGATCAAGATTTCATCACTATTCTTTTGTCCCGTGGTGATAAGCCAACAGGGGGTTATTCAATTAATATTGAATCATTTGGTTGGCTTGAATCATATCCGGTAAAGTTTAGGTTTAGAGTTAATTTCACCGATCCAGGCGAAGGGATGATAGTTACTGAAGCTTTAACTAATCCGATTGTTTTGGTGCCAATTGGAAAGCTTTCAGCTGGAGAATATAATATTGAAGTTAATGTAACTTGGTTTATAGAAAATGTCGATGAAGAAGGTAACATATATTATACTCCAGTAATGACTTTTGCGCCTATCATTTGGAAGGAATCTTTAACTATTGAGAGAACTGGAGATCAGGTTTCTTCTACAACTTTTTCATTAATTCTTAACGGAAATACTAGTCCCGCTCTGACAGTAAATATAGATTTGACAGACGGTTTAACTAAAGAAGAAGCAAAACAAATTGTTGAATCAAGTTTTATTGAGGCTTTAGGAGATAGAGTTCTAAGAAGGTTAGACAACATGAATTATGACAATAAACAAATCACCGCTCATTATACTTGGGGTTATGACGAAAATGATTTGGGACATATATTAGATATAAAAGCAAATCTAGAGAAACTTGAAATAAATGTTGATCACTGTCGATAATTACTCAAAATATTTTTTCTAATTTTCCTATTTCTTAAAAACCGATGAAGTGAAAAAAATTTAGTTAAATCTTAGAAACTTGCGACTCCTTTTTTGTCGCTATAATCATACCATTTAATTATCTCTTCAATTACTTCAGTAGAAAATTTATTTTCAGAAAGAAGTTTTTTACAATCGTTTAGATTTCTTACTTCTTTCATGCTTTACTCTAACCCCTATATTAATTTCAATAATTATTTATTATAGATTAATAAAATATATTACGATTTCTGATATGTGTTCGTACAGTGACTGCCTTTTAATAAAATAAAAATGTAAATTTATGGTTCAATATCCATTCGTTCGCATCCCAAAATTTAGAGTTTAATTCAAAAAATAAGTTATTTAATACTTAATTAAGATCAGGCCATTCTTGTAATGATAGAAATCATTTATAGAATAATTTTGATTATTATTTACTTCGAATTTTTATAATTTTTATATTCAAGGAACAATTAAGAATTGAAGGTTATGAATCAATTTTCATAATAATTGAGAGTGCGGTTAAATGAAGAAATTGGTTGTATATTATTCAAGAACTGGGAATACAAAATTTGTGGCTGAAAAGATTGCAAATCAACTGAACGCAGATATTTCCGAAATTATAGATAGAAAAAATCGAAAAGGAAGACTGGTATTCCTTACAGGGGGATTTGCAGCATTAAGAGAAAAATTAACAAAAATTGAAACTTCAAAATCAATTGATGATTACGATTTAATCATTGTTGGATCTCCAGTGTGGGCTGGAAAGATTACTCCTGCAGTAAGAACTTTTTTGGTTAATAATGATTTTTCTGATAAACAAGTTGCATTTTTTATAACATTAGGTGGAGATAAACCAAAAAAAGCTCTTATCAACATGGAAAAAATTATTGAACCTAAAAATCCAATCGAAGAATTAGGAATAATAAACGCCTTAAAAAATCCAGAGAATATAGAACAACAAATAGTAGATTGGTGTGAAAAAATTAAAATGTAGTTCATATTTCAAAAACTCTTTATTTTAGTTTTGAAAGGTTTGATGCTGCATAAGGAACCAACATTTCTTCGCTATTTAACCCTCCATGAAATCCTAATAAATTAAATGTTCGACCCAAAGGATGTTTATACCAAATAGTTTGATTTCCATGCGGTAGAATCAATAGATTGCCCACTCTATCATAAAATTCATCTTTGGGTTTACCGGTTCCGAAAAGCCCATTTTTTATCGCTTCTTTTGTGTAAACAATTTTTGCTTTTTCTCCTAATTTTTCTGATAACAACTCATGGGTTTCTTGGATTTTATCAGGGTTAATATGAAGAAAAATATCCCGAGGACTTCCTGTTGGCAGTATAGGTTTATTATTTTGGCTTTTTTGGAAGTTTTGAAGTAACCGTCTTGAATCATTAAGATATATTGTTCGTTTTGGATCAATATTCAGTTGACCATGATCTGCTGTTACAATAAGTAGGCTTTCTTTTGCTGCTTTTCTTTTAATTTTTTCTATTAATTCTTGTTTTAATATGAAATTGATTGATTCTAGTTCAGTTTTGTATTCTTGTGTATGTGGTCCATATTCGTGTGCAATTGAATCTAAATTCCCCAAATAAATGTAATAATAAGCTGGTCCTTGAGTTTTTTCTAAATGTTTTCTGAGTTTTGTTAACAAATCAGAGTTATTACTAGCAGATTTTATTGTACTTCCATTAAAAATTATTTTTGAATAAGTGCTGTGTGCCATCGACTCATCCAAGAATGTAAAAGTCTTAATATCTTCTTCATTTAATGTTTGATAAAAAGTATTACCGTCATATAGAATGTTTGGGTTTACG
>JARRMB010000011.1:0-12533 GCA_037386325.1 Candidatus Bathyarchaeota archaeon | reverse complement strand
CTCGAGAGGAGCTTTAATGTCCATTGCTATATAATCTACAAGTCTTTGGTCAATTAATTCTTTAAGAATCTCTGGATTAGTTCCATTTGTATCAAGTTTAATCAAGAATCCCATATTTTTTAATGTAGAACAAAGTTTTAACAGATCTTTATGTGTGGTTGGTTCTCCACCAGTAATACAAACTCCATCAATCCAATCTTTTTGCGCGTTAAGTTTCTCTTTTAAGTATTCTAAAGGTATAGTGTCAAGTTTTTCAGGTTCTAAAACAAGATTCACATTATGACAAAAAGGACAACGAAAATTACAACCTGAAAGAAATAGAACAGAACAAAGTTTTCCTTCCCAATCAACAAAACTAGCTTCAATAAAACCTTTTATTTCCATTTTTTAGTCTCTCGTTCTCAATTGCTAAAATGAGTTCCGTACCTTAATTGCTTATCTTTAAAAAAGAAATAATTATTAAACCTCTAATACAGAATCAATTATGAACAATAATTTTTGAGATGATTTGATGCAATCACATGAGAAACCAAATAATGTTCTAGACGAAAAAGAGATTCTTAAAAAGCGAATGCGGAAAATTAAACATAAAATTGCAATTATAAGCGGTAAGGGAGGTGTTGGAAAAACCCTTACAGCAGTTAATTTAGCAATATCATTTGCATTGAATGGACATGAAAATCGCATTGGACTTTTAGATGCTGACCTTCATGGTCCTAGTGTTCCTAAGATGTTGGGTTTGGAAGGACAGAAACTGAGAGTAGGACCTGTTGGTGCATTTCCAGTATTGGGACCTTTGGGAATTAGAGTTGTTTCGATGGTATTTGTTCTTGAAGGAACAGAGGTTCCAGTAATTTGGCGTGGACCTTTAAAGATGAGAGCAATTCAACAATTCTTGACTGATATAGTTTGGGGAGAATTAGATTTTCTTTTTATTGATTTACCACCAGGAACTGGGGATGAACCCTTAAGTGTTATGAAGCTTCTTCCAGAATTAGATGGAGTTATTATAGTTACAATTCCTTCAGAAGTTTCTCAAAATGTTGTAGAAAAATCAATCACATTTTCTAGACGATTAAATATTCCAATTATAGGGATAGTTGAAAATATGAGCGGTTTTGTTTGCCCCACATGTAGTACAGAAACCCATATCTTTAGATCTGGAGGTGGGGAAAAAGTTGCTAAAAAATATAACATCCCTTTCTTAGGAAAGATTCCTATTGATCCCAGAATTTGTGTAGCATCAGATTCAGGTAATCCTTTTGTTATGGAGAATCCCAATACACCTGCAGCAAAATCTTTCTCTCAGATAGTAGAAAAAATTAAGAAATACATTGAAGACAAGGAAAAAACAGATGAAAAATAAAAACTGAAGGGATAGCGAATTAAAAAAATCAAGAACTAACTATAGTTGATCGGACCTGTTTTACTCCTTTTCTTGTGGTAAGTTCTTGGGCAAGACTTCTGATATCTTCAGCATTACCTTTAACTGCAATGGCTTCTAAGCATTCTTTGTCGCTTAGATGAACATGAAGAACAGAGTTTATTACATCTCGGTGATGATGTTGAGACTCAATAAGGTCATCTTCTAAACCTTTTACGTCATGATCATAAACCATTACTAAGACCCCCGCCTTTTTTCCTTGTTCTTTATGAAGTAATCGTTGTTCAGTAACAAATGAGGTTACAGCATCTTGAATTGCCTTTGATCGACTATCATAACCAATCTCTTGAATTACCTGATCTAAATCTTTTAACAACTCTGGAGGGAAGGTAACTCCCACTCGAACAATTTTAGGCATAAGTTTCACAATTTTATAGTTTGCAAACTTATGATAAAACTCTTATCATTAAAGATTAGTTGAATCAATTTTTAATATCAGAATGGAATTGAAAAACTATTTTGGATGAACTTTATCTGATATTAAAAATTAATTTTGTTTATCCAAATTTGTAATGTTTTTTAATTTTTTTCTTTATTTGCCATGTACATTTAAGACCTTCAGGAAAAACAACATAGTCGCCTTTACCAAACTCAATTATTTCATCAGGAGTTTTAACAGCAGCTTTTCCTTCTAATATTAAACAAGTTTCTTGATCAGAATATTCCCATGGAAACTCTGATTCTTCTTTTTCCCATATAGGCCAAGACTCTGCTTCATTCTGCTCATTTTTCGTTGGTTTTCTTACAGTTGGCTTCATTTTAATTCACGAATCCAAAATAGCAATTATCCTATAACTTTTTCGTTACAATAAAAGCCAAATACTAACTATTTTTTGTTAAAGATTTTCCAAGAATGAAAGCAGTTCCAAGAACTAAAAATACACCTATAATACCAGCAATAAGTGTTGAACCATAACTATTTTGAACAATTGGAACAGAATAATCAGGCATTAAACCATTAGACGAAGAATTAACGTCTTCAACTCCTAAATTCTCTGCTACTCTTTCAAGTCCATCGGGGGAACTTGAAGCAAATGGTATCAGAAAAGCAAGACAAACAATTATGAGAATTAAAGCTTTAACATATTTATTCATTCAAATCCACCTTTAAGAGCTAAAAAAGATGAAAGAGTAACAGAAGGCATGCGTTTTAACTGAGTTAGTAAAGTAGCTGTAATTATAGCTTCACCAAATCCAATTAATATATGCCAAAAAAGCATCGCTGGAACAGTAACTGCAATACCTCCGGCAGCTGAAAACAACGGAGATAGACCTATTTCTAGGCCGCAAGCTAAAGCTCCGAGAACCATAGATGCCCATGAAGCAATAAAGACACTAAGAAAGAATCTGCTGTTGCTTTTTGATTCTCTGGTTAAAGCTTTTACTAAAAAGAAACTGAGACCCCCAATAATTGCCATATTAAACACATTAGCACCGAAAGTAAATATTCCTCCATCTGCAAAAAATAATGCTTGCATTATTACTACAATAGTCATGCTTAATATTGCAGCATAGGGACCTAGAAGAACAGATAAGAAAGTTCCACCTACTAAATGACCACTTGTTCCGTAAAGAATTGGAAAATTAATCATCTGAGCTGCGAAGACGAAAGAGCTTGAAACAGCCAGCAGTGGAGTCATTGAAGTAGAATAGGAAGTTTTAGCTTTTTTCCATGACCAAAATAAAAATCCCATTGAAATTGCATACATTAATACGCATACAGCTAAACTAAGGAAACCATCGGGAATGTGCATACAACCACCCCAGTAACACTATTATCCTAAAAGGTAATACTGATGTTAATAAGTTTTTTTAAATCTAGAAAAATCAAAAATGGATTCACCACTACGCTTATATTTTGCTCCGAAAAATATACGTCAATCCACCGTTATTGGCGAGATTAATGAGTTCAAAGCTTCGAGTCTTAATGTTAAGTGATTATTTTTATCCCCAAATCGGCGGTGGTGTTGAAAAAGTTGTCTATGAAACATCAAAACGACTAGCAGAAATGGGATGTGAAGTTTTAGTAATTACTCTTGGAAAGTGCCCATCAAAAGATAATTATGAAGTTGATGGAATTAATGTTTGCAGATTGCCAGCTTTTGATTTAACAGAGAATTTTGGTCTACAATTATGTTTTCCAAAAAATGTTTTTGGTGCATTTGAAGCTGCAAAAAATTTTTCTCCAGATATAATCCATGCACATAATATTTTTTTCACAACCTCATTGTTAGCAGTCCTGTTTAAACGATTATACCATAAAAAAATGGTCATAACAGCTCATCTAGGGGATGTCCGGAAATTAGCACTTCTTGGACGTATGAAAGCATTAGCTGCATCATTTTATGAATATAGTTTGGGTATATTCGCATTAGCATCTAGCGATAAAGTTATTGCAGTTAGCGAATCAGTTCGTGATTATATGATTTCATTAGGTGTTTCATCAAAAAAAGTCCGTGTAATTCAAAATGGTGTAGATCTAGAAGGATTTTTACCAGCAAAAGTAAATCCTGACTCTGAAAAGAGTAATATATTATTCGTAGGAAGGCTTCTTCCGAATAAGGGTTTAAGTTACCTAATAGAAGCTGCTCAAATAATCGTGGCAAAAAGTTCAAAAAAAGTTTTATTCAAAATTATCGGAGACGGAGCACATAAAGAGCAATTTGAAGAAATGGTTGCTAACAAAGGTCTGAGTGATTATTTTGTTTTTCTTGGGAAAGTTCCAAGTATTTCAGAAATATTTCAAGAAGGGGGGATATTTGTTCGTCCTTCATTGACGGAGGGAATGCCCCTTACAGTGTTAGAAGCTATGGCTTCACAGTTGCCTACTGTTGCATCTAATGTTGCTGGGACATCTGAATTGGTCATCCAGAATAAAACTGGACTTCTTGTTGAATCTGGAAATGTTAAACAATTGGCAGAAGCAATACTTTGTCTAGTAGAATCTCCTGAATTAGCTCAAAAGATAGGTAGAAATGCTAGAGAATTCATTGAACGTAAATATAAAGAAAGATACAGCTGGAACGCTGTGGCTGCCAGCACTCTTTCAGTATACAAATCTTTAGGTGAAAAATGAATATGTACAAAGTTGGTGTAATTGGAACTGGTTGGGTATCTACTACTCGACATATTCCTTCATTTCAACGTGATCCCAGAATTGAGATAGTTGGAGTAACAAGTAGTGTAATGGAAAGTGTCAAAAAAGCAGCTGAGAAATTTAAGATACCTAATTGTTATGAAACTACTGACGAGCTATTAAAACAAGATTTAGATATTATAGTAATTTGCACTCCACCTTTCGCTCATCATGAGCTTGTAATTAAATCTGTAGAAGCTGGATGTCATGTTTTAGTAGAAAAACCGTTTGCAATGAATTCTAAAGAATCAGAAGAGATGATAGTTGCAGCTCGTCGAAATAATGTAAAACTATGTGTTAGTCATAACTTTTTATTTTCTAGATCAATGAAAAAAGTAAAACAGCTTCGTGATTCTAACGAAATGGGAAAAATCACTGGTGCAATTGCCATCCAGCTTTCAAATTTGAAACGTCGTTTGCCAACCTGGTATCCATCTCTTCCTGGAGGCCTATTTTTTGATGAATCTCCACATATGCTCTATTCCATTTTAGAGTTTCTTGGAAGTGTTTCTGTTAAATGGGCTTCAAAAACAAAATTCTTGGATAATCGTCAACCTTTAAGTCGAGTAGAAGCTTTGATGGCTTCAAAATCTTCTGATGCTACTGCTTATCTTCGTTTTGCTTTTGATGCTCCTAGAGACGAATGGATTCTAATGGTAATCGGAACAAAACGTGTTATGTTAATTGATTTCTTCCGTGATACAGTAATAGAATTGGCAGGTGGCGGAGAACATAATGCAACTGAGGTACTATCTAATTCACTAAATTATATGTGGCAATATACAAAAGAAACAGCAAATTCAGGAGTTAGATTGCTTGCACGGAATCTTTACTTTGGACATTCGGAACTTATTAAAAAGTTTATAGATTCAATAGAAAACAATTCAGAAGTTCCTGTCACTGCTGAAAGTGGGAAAGAAGTAATAGAGTTAATAGAAAAAATTCTCAAAAAAACAGAAGAATAAATAAAAAATTTCTAACTATTCAGACTATTTCTTAATCAATTATTAGAAATATCAGCTTTTTCTAGGTGCTCCGCAAATTGGACAGTAACTTGAAGTTGAAGGCATTAAAGATTTGCAGTACTCACAGGGTACCATTTCTACTTCATTTTTATTCGAAGAGCTCTTATTACGAGTTACCTGAAGTTCAAATGTTTCGCTAGTAGCATCTGGACGGTCATTAACAGCTACTACACCTTTGAGTAGCCATGTGACATTCGCATCTATACTATCTAATGTTTCAAGTCCGCTTGCTGGAAGGTTAATTTTTATTGGAAATGTCTTTTTAAAACCAGGTACAAAGTGGATTGGTCCACTAACTTTTACATCATCTGACAAATGAGTGGCTGTATCCCAATATTCATGTCGCATATTACGGCGAAGTCGCTCATTATATACCCATCTTTCTCGGCGACGTTTTTCGATACATCTAAGTTCTGCTCTAACTTCTGTAGCATCAAATTCTTCGTTTGATGAAACACTAATTGTACCATCTATTTTTGAACCCAAAGAAAATGAATTTCGTGGAATCTTCAGTTCAATTGTCGTTTTTGGAGTTCTGAACATTTTGAAGAAGCCCACAGTATCGATCCCCAGTAGTTTTATTATAAGAAAGTAAATGAAATATTGTGATTTATTTGTTCCTACAGACTAATATTGTTTTTAAGTCAAATAGAATTGTTGGTTTCCTAAATTCAACTTAACAGTAACTGTTGTCTTTTAATTTAAATGTAGAATTTATCTTTTTACTGTGAAGGCAATTTTTACATCGGCATTGTATTCTACTATTTTATTGTCTTCTATTTTTGCTGTACATCTTTTTACATGGACTCCTTTTATTCCATTGATTGTCTTCCCTGCTTCTGTTACAGCATTTTGTACAGCAGCTTCCCAACTTTTTGTTGAACTGCCTATCAACTCAATAATTTTTATAACGGGCATAAATTCACCTCCCATAAATATTATTGTAGTATTATGCACTTCAATTTTTCTCAGGTAACTCTCGTCAGATAAAATGATTTGAATTTTTGAACATGAAATAGATCTTATTTTAAGCCAATTCAATAAATAAAAAGTAATGTTTTTCTAAGGTTCAATTAGTTAGTTGATGAAGAGTATGCCAAAAGAAGATTTAGAACTTGCAAAATCACACTTATTTGATGAAGGCTCCAGTTTGGTTATTGTGAAGAAGGGAAAGGTTATTTTTGAAACAAAAAAACAAGGAATTACTGGATTCTTAGAAGCCATTGAGACATTAGAGGAAAAATTAGTTTCTTCATCAATTGCAGATAAAATTGTTGGAGTAGCAGCAGCTATGCTTTGTGTTTATTCAGGGATTTCTTCTGTATTCGCAATTACAATTAGTGAATCTGGAATGAAATTGTTTAAAGAAAACAATATTCAATACGAATTTAGCAAGAAAGTGAAAAAAATTTTGAATAGAAACAAAACTAATGTTTGTCCATTTGAAAAATTAGCAATGAACTCAATAAATCCCGAAAATGCATACCAAAATTTAAAATCATTTGCTAATCAGATATCAAAAAAGTCAAAAATATCCGAATGTTAAATTTGAATAACTTCTTAAAAGAAAAAGGGAAGATTGATTTTAGTTTATCCACCCATCTAAGATGATGGTGATGGTAACAATATAGGAGTTCCATCGGGAGCCATTATCAACATATCGATATCAGGTGCTATTTGTTGGAGAGTTTGTACTACAAGGTAAAGTTCTGCAATTCTAGTCTCATTTCCTGGATCGGCACCTGCGGCTTCTAGCACAAGTTCAATTGCTTCGCGAGTTGCATTTGCTTCAATAATGGTTGCATTTGCTTTAGCTACGGCTTCGATTGTAATTTTTTCAGCATTAGCTGTGGCATTTATGACTACAATCTGTCTTTGAAAATCGGCTTGAATCTTTTGTTGTTCTGATACTAGTTTATCCTCGATTGATGAAGTATATCTTGCTGGATACCCAATATTTCTAAGTTCAAATTCGAAATCAATTATTGCTCCAGCAAGAGGTTCTGAGGTGCTAAGTTTATTCCAGATTGCATCTCTCATGGTTTGAGCAACAAAATCTCTTTTTTCAATTGTTTCTATTGTGTTGAAATCTTTCGTAACTATTCTAACTTGTTCTCTTGCGATCGAAGCAATTATATCGTTTTTCCAATTTTGTTGAGGAAGATTTGAATACAATTCCTTAACTTTCGAGGAATCAATTCTCCACCTAATCATAATGTCAATTTGCATTTCCAGTTGATCTCTTGAAAAACTTTTTACTGTTGGAAAATCAGCTGTTGGATCTTGTCCACTACCCCACATTCCTAAGGTATCTACTGCAACTTTGATCTGAACTGGAGTCACCCAAGGTGCTTTTGTTGCCCACGCAGGTCCTAAGATTGGGCCGTTGATAGATCCACCAACTGGATCAACCATTACTACTGCATTTCCTACAGGTACATTTACCCACATTGTTAGGAAAAAAATAGCTATGAAAAGTCCTGCTACTATTAGAATTGTTATTAATATTGCTGCTATTTTTGGATTTATTGGAAGTCTATTCTCATATTCAAAGGTCATTTTTTCACCTCCAATATATTTCTCAAACTAAGCAAAAAAATATGACGCTCATTATTCATGAATCTAGAAAGTCCATCCTATATAATTATAAATTTTATATCCAGATATATAATTCTGTTTTCATATCTAAATAATTTTTTAAAATAGTATATATATGTATATTGAATCTATATAGAAATAAATTGGTTTTTGAGGTTTCAACATAATAAATATGTTATTTTTGATTATCTAGATCTAAGCTCTTTTTTACTACTTTTTCAGCGACAGTTTTTCCTAATTTACGACATTCATCTAATCCGTTTTTGTCAGGATTATATTTTATTCGTAAAGCAGGTTCTATGACATCCATGCTAAATCGGTTTTTCATTATTTCTAACAATAAATTGGGAGCTTCGCCACTCCATCCATATGAACCAAATGCTGCACCGACCTTATCTTTCAGATTAATTTCTTCCTTAGCAACGCCTTCAAGAAGAGTTTTCATATCCATACCAATGTCATGATAGTAGGTCGGCATTCCCAAAATTATCCCATTGGCATCTACAAGCTCTTCTGGTTTAACAAAATATTTTACTTCTACATCTATCCCTGCGACCGATTTTGCACCTTCTTCAATTGCTCTAGCCATCTTTTCAGTATTACCAGTCTGGCTATAATAAACAATTAGAACTTTTAGCAAATTAGTCAAATTTCAGCCCTCAAATAAGGTGATTATTAATAATAAAAGATAACCTTTATGTGTCTTTTGAAATACAAAAACGGTTTTACACCGCAATTGTATTTAAATATATTTTTATTTTAATATATTTGGATAAAAATATGGAGTAATTTACAATGAAAGAAACCGCTGACATTGCAATTATTGGTGGAACTGGAGTTTATGATCAAGATAGTTTTGAGAATACAAAAGAGATTAAAGTTTTCACTCCGTTTGGAGAAACATCAGATTTAATTTCCATTGGATTTTACAAAGATATTAAGGTAGCCTTCATTCCAAGGCATGGTAAAAATCACACAATACCTCCTCATCGAGTTAATTATCGTGCTAATTTATGGGCACTCAAGGAACTGGGAGTAAAAAGAATAATTGCCTCAGCCGCGGTTGGAAGTTTGCGAGAAGACTATAGACCAGGAGCATTTGTTATTCCAGATCAATTTATTGATCGTACTAAAAAACGGTTAGACACCTTTTATGAAGGAGGACAAGTTTGCCATATATCTTCAGCTGATCCATTTTGTAAACAACTTCGATCAATATTCATTAAAAGTGCAGAAAAACTGGAATTAGACACCAAAAAAAGTGGAACATACGTTTGTATTGAAGGACCACGTTTTTCAACAAGGGCTGAATCTAGACTTTTTCAAACATGGAAAGCAGACATTGTAGGGATGACCATTTATCCTGAGTGCATTTTAGCTAGAGAAGCCGAAATATGCTATGTATCAATTTCTATAGTAACTGATTATGATGTTTGGGCTGAAAACCCAGTATCTACAAAGGAAGTTATTGAAAAAGCTAAAGAAAGCAACAAACAACTAAAAAGATTGATTCTTGAAACACTTCCATTAATACCTAAAAATAGAGAATGTAATTGCGGTTCAGCTCTACAAAACGCATTATTCTAATTGTGAATGGTGGAAAACCATTAATTTTTATTTTTTATTTTCTTGAATTAGTTTTCGTCGTTTTAGTTCCGTTAGAATTTCATCAATTGTTTCTTCAGATGTATCCAAAGTGTAGAATTGTTTTAGTTCATTCTTGATTTTTGTTGTATCTATGTCTTTATGTGGATCTAATGAAAGTCGTTTACATACTTTTGGTACAATGTTACACATATCTTCTGTAAAGTTCCATGGAAATATTACCCATCGCCAAGTTATTTCCTCACCAAAATAATCGGGTAAAAATTTTGAAGTATTTATATGCCTCAGCGCAGCGGTTTTGATTTGTAATGGATTAAGGGAATTGATGTATTCTAATGTTACACGCATGCTTTCGCCAGTATCTGTTATATCATCTACAATAAGTACATTTTTTCCTGATAAATCAATATTCAAGGGGTATTTCAATTTGGCTTTTCCATCAGGAGTTGCAGTTACTCCCCAATGTTCAACCTTTAAACTTACAAGATCTTTTACACCTATCAGATCACAGAGAACTCGTGCTAATACCCATCCACCACGAGCTAACCCAACAATTATATCTGGTTTAAAATCTGAATCGTTAATCTTACTTGCAACTTTTCTGGCCAATTGGTAAAAAAGGTCCCAATCCATAACTTCACATTCAAAACAGTCTGAAGACAATATAATACAGCCCTTTTTTATTTCCTGATTAATTGATTAGATTATTAATATTATATTTTTGCTTTAATTTGATACAATGAGGTTGGGGTTAATATTTCAAAATTATTTTAGAATTATGACCGATGTTACTCTTCAATTCGCATATAATAATACTCGCCTATATCTTTTTGTTCTCTATCTAATCTGGAACCTTCCTTGTTCACTCTTGGTCTTTTAGTTTGAGGATCTCGACGAAATGTTACGTTCATATCTTTAAGAAAACTGTTCATTCCATCACGAAGGTCAGTTGGAGGGTAAGCAAATCCATGAATTCCTGGATCACCAGAGAAAATCATTAATCGATCAGCTATGAAATCTTGTGCTACAACATCATGTTCAACAACAAACGCTGTCACTTTTTTATTTTCGATCACTCGCCGAATGGTTCGCGCTGCGGAAAGTCTATCTTCGACATCTAAATATGCACTGGGTTCATCGAAAAGGTAAAGTTCTGCTTCTCTAGAAAGACATGCTGCTATTGCGACTCTTTGAAGTTCTCCTCCGCTAAGCTCATTTATATCTCGTTCCATAAGATCAGGAATTTTTAACGGTTGAAGAATTTGACTATGATATAGACTTGTTCCAAATTCTTTAGAGGTTTCTTTCAATAAGTCTTCAACTGTTCCAGCATATTGAGGGGAAATATATTGCGGTTTATAACTTACTTTTAATTCGTCTTCTGAAGAAGTTTTTCCAGAGTCTGCTTCCTCGATTCCAGCTAATATCTTTACAAAAGTTGTTTTTCCAATACCGTTTGGTCCAAAGATTCCGATAACCTCACCTCTTTTAACTTCGCCGGGCATTGCCTCGAATTTAAAATCTTCAAATGATTTCTTTATGTCAGTCCATTTCATTAAAGATTGACCGGCTGTTAATCCTGCCAACGGAGGTTTGACATGAAAAACTATTGGTTCATTTCGAAATCTTACATTTTCATCTGGAATATATCCTTCGAGGTAGATATTTATTCCAACTCTTACTCCGTGAACATGAGAAACTATACCGTAGACTGCTGGTTCACCATAAAAGATGCAGATCTGATCAGAAAGATAATCTAATATTGCTAAGTCATGTTCCTTAAGATCCTCTAATTTATTTCTTTCATCAACTTTTATTAGAAGATCTCCAACTTTGCCTGATACAACACGAGAGATCCGGTCAACATATTGAGGCTTGTGAACAACTTTTAGATTCCCTTGGCTTAATTTTTCAAAATAATCTTGCAAAGTTGATCCTCTGAAATGTTGAATGAGGTCAGTCCATTCTGGAGGTTCTTCGAAGTTTCCCAGATTGGGTTTTATTTCTCCAGACAAAATGTGTAATGCAGTTGTTTTTCCTATTCCATTCTGTCCCAACAAACCTAGGACTACCCCTGGAGAGGGGGTTGGAAGACGAAAAAGCTTGAAAGTATTTGGTCCAAATCGATGACTACAATCTGTTTCTAATTCATCTGCTAAATTTACAATAGAAATAGCTTTGAATGGACATTTTCTAACACAGATGCCACAACCGACACAAAGACTTTCGATAATCTGAGGAGTTTCGCCTTCAAAAACAATTGCCTCTATTTTATTTCTAACTGGCGGACAGAAACGATAACATTGTCTACCGCAACGTTTGGATTCACATCGTTCTTCGTTGAGAACTGCTATTCGAACCATTGCAAATCAATACCTTTCTATCGTAAAATGAAACTGAAGAATAATAATGTGATGTTTAAATACATTCAATCGGGTTTTAAATTAACATAACTTATTAAATAATTATCTTTGCTAACCAATAATTATTTGGAAGATAGTTTTAAATCTTGAAAAAAGAATTCAATATTAAGTTATAATTTTAATAAATTTCAGATTTAGTGAATGGTGAAAAATTTGGATTACAAGATTAAATATAAACCATCATATTCGATGCTCGTTGTGAATCTAGATCCCAATGAATCAGTAACCGCAGAAGCTGGGGCCATGACATATATGGAACCAAATATTGAAGTTAATACTAGAAAAAGAGAAAAAAGTTTCCT
>JARRMB010000010.1:0-13312 GCA_037386325.1 Candidatus Bathyarchaeota archaeon | reverse complement strand
ACGGCTAAAACTGTTAAGAAATCAGAAGCCGACGGTTGTGTAGTAGGTTTAACCTGTTTTGTTGAAGATAAATATATCAAAAAAATCCAACAAACAGCTGGAGAAAAAGTAATATTTCTATTACAAGGCATAGGACCACAAGGTGGACTAGCAAATAAAATACGTAACGTACGTTATCCTTTGGTTAGCTTAGGAAGAGCAGTGATATATTCAGATAATCCAAGGGAAACAGTCAAAAAATATCAGGATATACTAAAAAAATACAGTTCTAAACAAATTACAGATTAAAATAAAAATCAAAGCTTATTTTTTGCTACTTTGAAAGATTTCTCTGCCACTGAAACACAAGACAAAAGGTCATCAATTGTTGCGATTAATGTTTGTAATCTTTTTTCACAGCGAATAATTGTATAAATAATGGATCCATTTCTTACAGTTTTAACATACAATCCTGAAGGGAACTCGATGTTGTCAGGAGAAACAGCTTTAGTTACAGCTTCTGCTTCCTGAGTGTTCAAATATTCAAGTTGGATCTCAGCTTCCAATTTGCTCCCCTGCTAACTGTTTTTTAGTTAAATCGTTAACCAAATTTATGAAACCATCGATGTTTTTAATTGGTAGTTGGGCTCCAGCAGCAATATCATGACCCCCTCCTCTTCCAGAATATTTTTCTGCAGATATTTGCATTATTTCACCCAAATTTAACCCCTGTTCTATTAAGGCTTCTGAACCTCTGGATGAAACTTTAATTTGATCCTCACCAGAAATGGTAGCATAGGCAATTATTGGTTTTCCAAGACTAGTAAGTGTTGTAGATAATATAGTACAAACAGGACTGAGAACCTTCTCATCGATGAATCCATTACCCCGAACAACATATATGTTCTCTAATTGTTCCAGTCGACCAGGTTTTTCAGTAACCCATTTAAGATATTTTGTTATTGTGCGTCGATAATCTCGTATTATTGATTTAGCTTCTTCAAGGCATTTTTTTCTATCACCCATACAAATAGCTACACCTAACCCAGCTTTGTCCATACGCCCAGTTGCATTCAAAAGAACAGAGAACTCTCTTCCACTCCTTAATGGTGTCCAAGGTTCCTCTTTCGTAAGGGTATAGATTTCCCCAACCAAATCAAAAGCTATATCCCCAGCTAATCCTTTTGATACAAAATGATCAGCAATTGCTGAAAGTAACATCTTTTTTTCTTCAGAAGAAAGATCTCTTAAAGCACGCCATTTTTCTTTTATTTTAGGTTTGATACCTAAATTAATAAGAAATGCTAAACTTTTATCCTCCTCACTACTAATTTCTGGAATAAATGGATTAGTTGTCCTAGCAAGAGCTTCATGTATAGGACGAGTTTCCCTTCCAAAAAACAACAGATCCGTTTCTACTTTAAGAAGACCTGATTCGACGGCATCTCTAACAATAATACTGTTTGCACCACCCAATTTACGCTCTTTATTTTTATCCTGCAAATCACCTAAAGCCCCTACAACAGCAATACAAGCCAAATCTATATTCGATTCATCTAGCGCCTTTGCTGCAAAATATGCGACTCCAGATCCGCTTATATCACGTGTTCCGTCAATTCCATGAATATGAGGGTTAACTTGAACAAAAGTTGAAGGAACATCTGCAACAGGTTGATGATGATCTAAGATAATTACATCTTCATTCAAAAGTTCTTTTTCTAGAAGATCAAGATAACCGCTTCCCATATCAGTAAATATTATCAAGGAACCAGTTTCTTGACCTATTCGTTTAGCAACCCCTTCATCCATCCATCTTTCAAGGCGTAAACGAAACTTTCCGCCTGCCCTGCGTATTGCATTAGCGATTATGCCAGCAGCTGATAATCCATCTGCGTCGATATGTGAGTATAAATGAATAATATCATCTTTTTTTATATGATCACGAATAAGTTTAGCCGCCTCATCTGCATCATTTGTGAGACCGGCAAGTTGTTTTTTCGTCACAGACAATAGTTAATCCCAAAAACTAGAATAAAGCAATAGATTTTGGAGAATACTTCCAATCAGAAGGAAGTACACCTTTCTGTTTATAATAATTTGAGAGTTTATAGATTTTTGCTTCCACTATTTGCAGGGCCCTTTTATTATGTAAATCCGATTTGTTTTTATCATGGTGGACATGAAGTCGACTAGCCTTTCTTAAAAGATTTTCTAAATCTTCTGGAATAGACGAAAACATTTCTCGTTCTTTAAGAATTTGGGTAATCGATTTTCCGGTTATGGGTTTCGTCAGAGGTATACCGAACTGATCACGGAGAATTATTCCAATCTTGCTAGGGGATTGTCCTTCTTTAGATAGTTTTAGGATCTGGGCTTCAACTTCTTCGGCTGTATACCTACACCATGTTGGCGGTCTTTTTGTTACAGGTCTTGTTTGATGTGATATACCCTTTTCTTGTTTTGGCATGTTTTCTCTTCTCCGAAACTCCTTACAGGCGGAGGGAACGCAAGTATTTAAAATATTCGTTTGTTTTTTGAAGAAATCCATTCAGCAAATTTTTTGATTGCTTTGGAACGATGTGAAACACTATTTTTTTCTAACCGAGTCATCTCCGCAAATGTTCTTCCATTGCATTCTTCAGGTGCAAATATTGGATCATATCCAAATCCTGAAATTCCTCGCTTTAATAAAGTCAACTTTCCTTTAATCAAACCAACAAAACAAACCGGTTTTACATCAGGGCTACCGAAAGCAATTACAGATTGAAAATAAGCCGTTCTATCAGTTATATTGTCCATTAATTTAAGAATCCCTTTCAATCCAATTGTGTTGTAGACATACTTAGAGTATGGTCCAGGAAATCCATCTAAAGCTTCTATAAAAAGTCCAGAATCTTCTACAAAGACTGGGAGTCCACAATTTTTCACTGCATCTTGTACGCTATATTTGGCTATATTCTCCAGAATATCATCTTGAATCTCAATAGCTTCTATACGTAGCATAGCTGTAGTAATGTTATATTCAGAAAGAACCATTTTTGCTTCATGAAATTTATGAAAATTGCTAGTCACAAAATAAGCTATTTTATTCTTGGGAAAGCCGACTGGAAAAATGTTTTGCGTTTTCAAGCTCGTATCTTCCAACCAATGACAATTTGAGATGAAATTATTTGAGTTCGGGATATTTTTCCCTAATTTTCTCATCAGCTATCTTAGCAATTAAAGCATTAGAGATAAGTACATATTTAGCATTCTTAAGATTCATGAGTTCAGCTGGTTTTTGGTCTTCAGTAACGAGAATTAGATTATTTTTTGAAGCATATTCAACAACAGTTTTGTCCTTTGCTCCGCGAAGTCCAGCCTCTTGAACAGTTAATACGTCCCAACCTAAGATTTCAAAGTATTCTTTCAATCCAGCATACATCTCATCAAGTAGTATCTTCAATAACACACCTCAATAAACAATAATTTCATTCAACTTTTATTGTAGAAGCATAAATATTTTTTAATATCTATCGGCGATATATCGTCCTCTTTTTTCGATTTCTCGGATCTTGATTACAATTCGTTTTTTCTCTTCTATTCCAACAATTTCTGCGTATCCATCCATTAATGCTTTGAAGGATTCTTTCGCATGTCTATGATGCGTACTCAAAAGAGTTCGCTTCATTAAATGTAGATCGACACCCTTTGGTTCCAATTCTATTGATCTTTCACTTAATCCGAAATCAATGAAAATAACTTTCTCATGGGGAGTCAAAATCATATTTGAAGTTGTTAGATCACCGTGGATGATTCCATTTTTGTGAAGACGACCTATCAGATTGCCAATAAGCTTACAAAGGTTTAATCTATCCTCTTTTGTAAAGTCATCCAAGACTTCCTTTACCTGCTTTCCATTAACGTACTCCATTATTATCTTAGAATCTTGAGGATTTACCATAAAAATTGTGGGAGTAGGAACACCTGCTTCTTTTGCCTTATGGATAAGGTAAGGTTCATGGATAGTTCGCTGAGAACGAATAATCTGATCTAATTCTGGAATTCTATATTTTTTAGGTAAACGCTGCTTTATCATTACTTTATGGTTATGCCAATTTTCTAGGTACAGACTTGCTTCTGCACCTTTTTTAATTAAAACCATTCGTTTTTCCCTCAACCCATGGAGCATAAACATCCTCTAAGCGCCATTTTACATTAACATAACTTTCTTCCAGTGGTGTTGAATATCCGCTTAGATAAGCTAATATTCCTGCCCAAGCAATCATAGCTCCATTATCGGCTGCTAGTTTAAGAGGAACAACACAAAATCTAGCATTGTGATCCTGTGCTACCATTTTAAGCATAAATTGTAATTTCTTGTTTGCAGCCACTCCTCCAGTTAATAATACTTCAGGTTTTTGTGTGTGAGCCAAAGCCCTTTCAGTTACTTCTGCTAACATTGAAAAAGCTACTTCCTGAAGACTAAAACAAATATCCTCCAAGGAACCTTTATTCAGCTGAAAAGAAGTAACAGCCGCAGTTTGAAGTCCGCTGAAAGAAAGGTCCATTCCCTTTACGGTATAGGGAAGTGAAATAAAATTTTTACCATTGAGAGCCAATTTCTCAACTGCAGCACCAAAAGGAGCACCTTTTTTCTGTTTTAATCCTACATTACGAGCGAAAACATCTAAACAATTTCCCATTGCTATATCTAGAGTCTCTCCAAAAATTCTATATCTACCAGCTTCAAATGCTGACACTATTGTATTACCACCTGAAACATATAATGTAACAGGATCAGTTGCACCAGTTGTAAGTTTTCCGATTTCTATATGTCCAATACAGTGATTGACACCGACAAGAGGAATACTAAGGTAAGAAGCTAAGGCTCTCGCAGCGGTTGCCCCAGTTCGAAGGCATGGACCTAGACCTGGACCTTGCGAAAATGCAACCAAACTAATTTCCCTAGGTTTTATTGAAGCATTCTCAAACGCTTCTTCAAGAACTTTCTCTGAAACGTCAGAATGGTGTCTAGCTGCCTCTCTAGGATGAATACCTCCCTCAGCTGGTAAATAGGCATCATTCGCATTAGAGAGAATTTTTCCTTCGAAAGAAACGATTGCAGCTCCAAAATCATCTGCAGTAGATTCGATGCCTAAACAATAATTATTGGATAAATCCATTTTATTGGACAAATTATGACTCCTCATAAATTATATAAACCTGGTTCAATTTCATCGTGTAAGCATTACTTGAAAACGTTTTGTTTTAGGTTGTTAAAATGTTACCTAATTCAGCTAAAATTTATATCAATAACATTATTTAGTTAATATTTAATAAAAAGAAAAAATAACTACACATTTTTATGCTTTAACTGCTCTAAGTATAATGCAAATTGGAAAGGACAGATATTTCATGCCAAGACGCAATGAACTTGAATATAAAGCACTACAGGTTATTTCAAATAATGGAAATGACGGCGTGTTGCAATCCGAGTTATGGCGAGAATTGGATGCAACAAGTAGAGAAGGTAGCAGAATAGCATTAAAACTGGAAACAAAAGGATTAATCCGTCGAGAAAAAGAACTTTATGAAGGAAGATGGACGTATCGGCTCTATCCCAAAAGGAAACCCGCGTCTTTAAGTTCTATAATTAACTCTCCATGTTTGATGTGCCCAAATGATCCAAGATGTGGAGCTTGGGGACCAATTTCCCCTCATGAATGCCCAAGATTGACAGCATGGATTCTTGGCAAAGAACAACCGGAAATTGAAACTTCTGGTGAAATCTAGGTTTGCCTAATGTATGGATAAATGAGAGAAAAAAGGAATATTATTATAGAAAAGCGAAAAAAGAAAATTTTCGTTCACGAGCATCTTTTAAACTTCTTCAAGCGGTTAATAAATACCAATTTATAAAACCCGGTTGGGTAGTGGTTGATTTAGGGGCTGCTCCAGGAGGTTGGACACAAGCAGCAAGAAGAATTGTAGAGGATTTAGGTTTTGTTTTAGCAGTTGATATTAAGCCGATAAAAAGTTTCAGTGCATCCAATATTAGAACAATAATAGGTGATATTACTAATCATGATATTATTAATAAAATAAATGAGTTTTTACCTCGGGCACCAGATGTTGTTATCTCAGATATTTCCCCTAATGTTTCAGGGATTTGGGAACTTGATCATTCTCGTCAAATTGATCTAGCGACGCATTCATTGCAAATTGCGATTGCGATTCTTAGACCAAAAGGGAATTTTTTTGTTAAATGTTTTCAGGGTAGTTCGCTGAATACATTTGTTAATGAAGTGAAAGAGAATTTCTGTTTTGTAAAGTTAGTAAAACCAAAAGCCAGCCGAATGAAAAGTGCAGAACTTTATGTTCTAGGTGTGGGACTAAAATAATAAATATAATATAAATCCAAATTGTTAAACTAGCCTTTTTAATTTTTAGCTGCTTTGATTGTTTTTACTGCATTTGCTAAGCCATTGCAACTAAGATCTTTTTGAAGTTGATTTGCTGTATTTTGAAAAGTTTTATTACCCAAAATGTATTTGATTTTGTCCAATAGGAGCTCTATGCTTAATTTCTCTTGTTTAATAATCTCGGCGACTCCTAATTCTACCGCTTTTTTTGAGTTGTTATATTGTTCGGTATGGCTTGGTGTGGGAATAAGAATCATTGGTCGACCAAAACAGATAGATTGAGATATCGTTCCATGTCCACCCCTAGAGATTATTAGATCACTAGCTTTCATATACTCAAATCGATTTGGAAGCCATCCATGAATAATCAGATTTCCATTTTTTATAGTGCTCACTGAGTTTTTTGGATAACCAAGGGACATAACTATTTGATAATTTTCGGGAAAATCTTGTAAGATTTTTCTTAAAATACCAGTAAAGTAAGCCCTTTCTTTTGCAGGTCCGCTAATAGGTGCAAAGATTATATATTTATCATCATCTAAGCCGAGGTCTTTGCGCAGTTGTTTTTTTCCGGGTAAATCTGCAGATGTAACAGGAAGTATTGGACAAATAAATCTCATTTTCTTATGATAAGCTTTGGGAATATGCAAATTTTTGTTTGAAATAGTATAAGGTGGAGGAAAATCAGGAATAAGAGCTTGGATCGTATCTGCCCATATTCTTCCCACAAATGTCATAGTTGTCGCGTCTGCTATTCTTGCAAGTTTAAGAAATCTTTTTCGTCGTGGAATAAATACTTGAAATTGGTTAAGAATACAAATTCGAGGAATTCCTAAAAATTTTGCAGCTAAAAGAGAAGAAGCTCGGGAATCTGAAACCACAACATCAGGTTTGAAAGATTGCATAATATTAATTTCAGCGTCAATCTGTTTCATTATTGTGTGTACAGTAATGAATGGCCCGGGATTTACAGTTGTTTTTCTAAAGTCAATGCTTCCATCAGGTTTGACAGCAACACCAATATCAGGTGATTTTACTACGTTAAATCCTTCATTTTGAACATACTTGAATCCTTCGCGATATGTTGAGAACAAAATTTTGGCATTTTCTGATTCAAGATTTCGTGCAATTGGTATACAGCGGCCAACATGACCTAGTCCTACACCCGAAGGACAAAACATAACTCGCATGAGTTCGCAACCTTTTAGATTCTTTTTAGATTGACTTCTCCATTTGGTGTTTTTTCCTCAAAAATAATCGCTTGAAATCGATAAATTTTTGTTCCTTTTAGTAACCAAGCATCTGGAGCTAGACCAGCTTTCATTGCAGTTTGACAAAGAAACTCTTCAGGTTGCCAATTCAATTCAGCAGGTACTTGAGGTAAAAGCAATCCTTTGTGATAATTTCTCTCCAATATAAGTCCATCTTGACCGATCTTAATACTTGATGGATAATCTGAAGATTTTTCGACATTAATAAGTTCAGGTGGGGTTAACACACTTACTTCAAATACAATTGTATTCAATTCTTGTAAACTAACTGGTAAAAAACGTGGATCTTGAGTTGAAGCACTAATAGCTGCTTCTATAACTGCCAAAACCAGCGAAGTTGTAGGATAAGGAAGACCGATGCACCCTCTTAATCTTTTTAAACCTTCACAGAAACTGTTTAAAGTAACAAAAACTCCTGATTTTTCCAAGAGAATGGGTGAAACTCCTTCAGGAACTTCTAAAATTTTCTTTGTTCTAAGATATTCTGAAACGGTTTCCCTAGCTAATTTTACTAGAAAAATACCATCACTAAGGTTTAATTTAAACTTCATAATATTCTACCAATGACTTACTGAAAATAAGTCATTTCTGGTATTAACTTTTTTTGAAAATATTTTACAACTATAAGCAATACTAGAAATCAATTGTATTTTCAGTAATTCCCTCTTTAGTTATTACAAGTAAGTCAATTCCATTTCCACTCATAGCATCTCTTCGAATAGCTGATTTTATTGCTTTAAGTACCAAATCTTTTGCATCTTTCTGATTCATTTTGTTGCTATATCCTTGTTCAAGAACTCCAGTTGCCATTTGAGCACCTGTTCCAACTGCAGCATAGTTATCAGGTAAAAGAGATCCAAGAACATCCAAAACATAAAGAGCTGGCCCATCATCATCGATTCCACCAACAATTGTTTGAATAATCAAAGGAATCATGCGTCTGTTAAAAAGAACATTTGACATGACTTTGGCTGCAGCTTTAACGGTCATAGGTCTTTTTGCATCCAGTGAGAAAAGTTTTGCTTGAGCTTCTACTTCTCTGGTCAATATTTGCATATCAGACACTAAACCTGCGCATGCAGCACCAATTTTATCAGTTATCTTGAAAACTTTTTTACCAGTTTTACTCATTATCATAGATCCGTATGTGACTCTTTTTTCGGAGGCTAAAATTATCCCCCCATCAAAAACTAAGCCAATTGTTGTAGCTCCTGGCATATAAAAACGCGATTGGGCTTCGTCACTCAATTTTTATTCCTCTAATTTCTTTGCAATATTGTCCTTGATGGGTCTATTAAAGTTAATTGTATGCAAAACCTGTAGATTAGTTTATAATTTTGGTTTGTTTACGTTTTATTGTTTGGAGACAAAATAATGAAACGATTGGGATTAGTCACCAGTGGTGGAGATGCTCCAGGAATGAATGCTGCCATAAGAGCAGTTACCCGTATTGCTTATTCAGAAGGTTTAGAAGTTTTGGGCTTTGAACGTGGTTGGGACGGTTTAATCAATAATAAATTTAGAATATTGACTCCAAGAAATGTTGGAGGAATTCTTCACTCAGGAGGAACCATATTAAGAACTTCCCGAAGCCCAGAGTTTAAAACACCTTATGGTGTAAAACAAGCTGCAGAAAATCTTGATTTGAATAACATCACTGGGTTGGTAGTGATTGGAGGGGATGGATCTATGCGTGGTAGTTTAGCACTAAGTAAGGAGACAGATACGGCAATTGGGGGTATTCCAGCTACAATAGATAATGATGTCTTTGGAACAGAAGAAACTATAGGATTTGATACAGCAGTCAATACAGCTATTTCAGAGATTGATAAAATAAGGGATACAGCAAATTCTCATGAACGAATATTTATTGTCGAAGTAATGGGACGTAAACGGGGATTTCTTGCTCTCTTAATAGGATTAACTGTCGGTGCAGAGATCATTCTAGTACCAGAAGTTGAGTATGATTTAAAATCAATTGTAAGAACATTAGAAATCAACAGGGCCAAGGGAAAAAAGTCAGGAATTATCGTAGCTGCAGAAGGAATAGGTGATACTCATCAATTAATGAAAGAAATAGAAGTTCAAGCAGGTGTTGAAGTCAGATTAAGTGTTACAGGTTATGCCCAAAGAGGTGGAAATCCAACAGCGAGAAGTAGATTACTAGCAAACCTTTTTGGAGAAAAGGTTGTACAGTTGTTAAAAAATGAAAAGAAAAGTATGATGGCTTGTCTGAAGAATGGAAATATAGAAAGTATTGACCTTGAAACAGTTTGCGAGAATAAAAAACAATTAGATTTAAGCTTATTGAAATTAGCCAAAAAACTTGCAACATAGATTTTAAATATATATTTCAGTATTGAAAATTATTTGATATGCATTTTGGAGATAATTAATGATACTTGATTATCTTGTTTGAAATTCTAGTGACGTAAAAATGAAACAGTTTACTAATTGTTTACAATAGGCATTCAGTATAATAAAAAAATGGTTAAAAAAAGAAATTAGAGACTGTCTGGTTTTTTACCAGACTGAGATCTTACCATAGGTTAGTTTTTCGCAGAAATCTTCTATGTTAGCTAATTCAGCATCTATTACCTCTGTTACTTGCCTTTGTATCTTTTTGTCAAGAGTTGTTCCATCGTTCATTACTACTTGGGCAGCAGCGATAGCAGGTTGATCTATTGGCATCCCTATCTGGCTGAGAAGCCAAACACAAGTTTCTGCTACTTCAGGTACTTTAGCACAAATACTTCTAGCAATCTGATGTGTTAGAGCATTATAGATTTTCCCTACATGACTTACAGGGTTCTTTCCAGCTGCTGCTTCAGTGCCTATGGGTCGATTCAAGGAAATGACACCATTTACTTTGTTGCCTCTACCTACCTGACCTGAGTCTGCGCCATCTGCACTTGTACCTAAAACGCTAAGGTAAACACCATCTACTCCTCTTCCTTCAACATCTAATGTATTAACAAAAACGTTAACTTTCTCAAAAGCAGCTTTCTTATTTACCCAATTTTGAACATCAGTTTGAATATCTTCCTTTTTTCGCATATAGTCCTTTTCATTTTCAACAAAACGATCAACGAAAGCCATAGCAATTGTTAAATTCAGAATTTCACCGTTCTTGAAACCCATAACTTTGACATCTTCTCCACCTGCAGGAAATCGTTTCTTGAATTCCTTAGAATTTACATAACGTTCAGTTTCTAAAACCATATTTTCTGTACGAGTCATAGGAGCATAACCGACAGCAGCTGAAGTATCATTTGCTCCGAACATACAAGTTTCTCTTTTAAATATATCAGTAAGTCCTTGAGAACCATGCCGAATTGCTACCTGATATTTCATGTGTTTATCGGGATCAACAAATCTGAGATTCTCTTTTAACCAATTTTTAGCTGTTTTTATAGCGATATCGTTAACAGGAATATCTTTTCCATCTGCTTCAAAGGTTGCTCGATCACCAAAAATTAGAAGCATTGGTTCATTTACAATTCCACCACCGAACTTACACTCAACATCACCGGCTACAAGGAGCGATTTGTCAGTATTATGGTGCAAAATTGCTCCAAATTCCTTCAAATATACCTTGCTAAGTTCCACTGAAACCTGATCCATTATAGCATCACACATCGAGTCAGGATGACCGACACCCTTGCGTTCAACAATCTCAACTGGTTGCTTCTCAAGGGGCGTCTGTTTTGAACTGTTCACTAATATGTTCCGCATAAGAACACCTTGACGAAAGGCTAATTCTAATAATTCATATATACCTTACTGTGCAAAAGTTTGCAAACATACCAACAGGTAATTATCTGAAAGATAATTGAAAATTAATTAATTCAAATAATTTCAGTGCTTAGAATAATAAAAACAGTAAAGATCATTTTTGCCTTAAAATTGTAGTAAACATTGATAAATGGGACACCTTAATAGAGAAAAATATGCTTGAACAGTTAAAAGAGGCATGTGGGGTTTTCGCAGCGAAAGATTTCGCAGGTAAATCAGTATTTCCCTATATTTATTGGGGACTTCGATCGCAAAATCACCGAGGTCATCAATCCCATGGATTTCTTACGTTTAACGGAACATTTCACAGCTACAAAGGTTTAGATCTGGTTCCCAAAGTAAAAAAAGAAGAAATCCAAAAATGGTTAGCGGACCTGCCTGGAAATGTTGGATTAGGACATGTAAGGTACTCCACATCAGGAGGAACAGATCATGAGATAGCAATCGCCTTTAATGGCAACGTTGTCAATACTCCAGACATCATAAAAGAAATTAGGGAAGAAATCCCAAATTTTAGATTCAATTATGACGCAGAATTAATCTCCAAAAAATTGCTTAGACAAGGAAAAAGTGGAGATCTGGCTTCATCTGTAAAACGTTGTATGAAAGAAATTGAAGGAGCCTTTTCAGTTGCAGGACTAACAGAAAAAGGAGAACTTTTTGCATTCCGTGATCCTCATGGAATAAGACCACTTTGTTGCGGTTGCAGTAAAGATAAAACAACATGTGCCATATCATCAGAATCTGTAGGTCTTGATATTAATAGCTTTGATTTCAACTTCGAAGTAGATCCGGGAGAACTAGTTATCGCCCAAAAAGATGGTTTCACAAGAAAACAACTTTGTAGTGAAGAACGAAAAGCAATGTGTGCATTTGAATTTGCTTACTTTGCAAGACCAGACTCAAAGCTAGGTAATAGATACGTTTACGAAGTAAGAGAAGCTTTTGGAAGAAACTTCGCATGGGAGTACCCTGAAACAACAAGCAAAGTCGATATGATTATTTCTATGCCCGAAACAGGAAACGATGCAGCTTTTGGATATCATGAATTAACTGGAATTAGATGGGAAAGAGCATCTAGACGTCATAGATATGTAGCTGAAAGAGCGTTTATCCTACTTTCAGATGAACGGTACAGTACCATTGATCGCAAAATCAATATTGTTGATCATAAATTTACAGGAAAAAACATTGCAGTAGTAGATGATAGCATTGTCAGAGGAGATACCACGAAAGTTGTGGTTAATAAACTTCGACAAATGGGAGCCAAAAAAGTTTACTTGTTCATTACATTTCCAAGAATTATTGGTCCATGTTTTTATGGCGTAGACATGGCAACTTATCGTGAATTGATTGGATCACAACACGACCCAGAGGAGATTGCAGAAATAGTTGGAGCAGACGGCGTTAATTACCAATCAGTTGACGGATTAATCAAAGCCACAGGATTAGAAAAAGAAGATCTATGTTTAGGATGCATCACAGGGCAATATCCAACCCCATTAGCCCAGAAACTGGCTGATGAGATGAAAGAAAGATTCGAGAGTGGATACACCGAAAAAGGAAGAATTTACGAAAATTCCATAGATTAATTTATTGGTGAACATAAATGGAAAAAGTGGGAATATTAGTTGTTTCATACGGCTCAAGAGCAGCTGCAATTATTGACACTTTTAAACATAGCCAAGAGTACCTCACTAAATTCTATATAGTAGACAAACAGAAAAATCCTTTTAATCTAAAAAATGCAGAAAAACATATAGTTATTTCCGATTTCAATTTAGAAGAAATTACAAAATTTGCAAAAAAATATCAAGAAAAAATAGACTTTGGTATTGTTGGTCCAGAAAAACCGATAATTGC
>JARRMB010000009.1:24125-37762 GCA_037386325.1 Candidatus Bathyarchaeota archaeon | reverse complement strand
AAAAAAAGGATAGAAAAACTAAATGAAAAAAACTCTAAAAAAAGAAAGAGCTTGGATCATTGGATCCCTATTGATTATTATTGGAGCTTTCTTTCTTTAGAGTTTTTTTCATTTAGTTTTTCTATCCTTTTTTTGAAGGCATTTCTAAGTTTAATCCAATGTAATATAACACTTTAGCGGAAATTCTAGATTAGTTGTTTAACATCTTGGAATTATGAATTTATTAAAAAGCTTAATCCTAAATTCATAACACATTTATTGATTTTTGTGTCCAATTAATACTACAAATCTTTTTGGTGAAAAAGTTGGAAAATCAAACCAACGAACTTCTAAAATCATTTGGAAGTCATTTATTAACAATTTCCATTTCGGTAGGATTACTTTTTACTTTAGGTTGGCTTTTTCAAAGATTTATGACTTAAATTGCTTTAAAGATATTAGTACATGTTTTTTAAAATTGATTTGTAAATTTGTTTCTAATTTTAACTTAATTTGATATTATATCAAAGATACGGATTAGGTCTTCATAATCCATATTTTTTGTAATACCTAATAATAATTTAATTCGGTGATCTTAAGTTGTCCATTAAAAGAATTCTATTTGTGACTTTTTCTATTTCATTGCTATTAACTATATTTTTTCAGATAACTTTTGCACAAATTAGAACAGTCAGAATTAAACTTTACAACTGAAGATTTTCCTTTAGCTAATTTTTTGGTTGGAGAACAAATTACATTTACAATTGAAGATATTTCTGGAACAAACATTACGGGATCTTTTACAATAAATTATGAAAATGGTACAGAATTTTCTCAAAATGGTTCAATTGATTTAATTACTGGTGAAGGAGATTTAAGAAATTGGCTGATTTCTGCAGATTTGAATACAGGAGATTCGTTATATGAATCAGAACCTGAAGAGATGATAAATGAAACTATTACGCGAACATATTATTGGGGACCCAGAGAAACGAATCATCTGATATATTCATTTAATTTTACTTCAGAAGATGATTATTCTTATCTTAGAGCAGATATGTTTTGGGATAAAGAATTTGGAGTTGTAACTGAACTTTCATTTGAAGCAGATGTTCGAGTAAACGGCACCTCATTTGATGCATCTGCAGACGTAGAAATCGTTGAATCTAATCTATTAGAAAGTGTTCCTGAATTTAATTCAACTTCGTTAATTCTAACAATTGTCTTTGTAAAAGGTTAAGTAAAAAAATTTATTACCATTTTTAATATTTGGGGATTAAATGCAGCCCCCGCAGTTTACGCATCCACCCATAATTCCTCTACACCAAATTGGGAGGGGTTCTCTGTGAACTCTTTCTTTGTGTATTTTGAATTCATCTTCGGTTTCGAATATTTTGTCGCAGCATTCTAATCTTTCTTGTTTCTCCATTTCCTTTCACTTGAAAATACAATTATAATCGTTTGTTTAGAATATTTCACCTAAAAAATTCTACTTCCTGTAGTATTAGTAACATTCAATGTTACTATTTGATGGTCCTTAGAACAATATTTTCACATGCTTTAGAAGAAGTTACACATAAGGTTACTTTATACTACAAAATAAGTAACATTATGTAAAGTATTATAAAATAAATATAACAAAAAGTGGATAATTCTTTACTAAGAACTCAATATTAATCGAATTAAATTACCTTTTTTTCAAAATACTGATCCTAAATAAAATGATGGATAATGCAGAAGTGACAATAAGCAAAGAAATAATTTGTTATCCTCGATGAAACCGCGATAAGCTAACAATAGGTTAATTTATTTAACTTATGTACTCTTGAATGGAAAAAACTAATTTAGAATTCTCTATAAACTAAGTTGGGATATTAATGTCATCTAAAACCTCAACAATTATTGACCGAATTGTTGTAAATGCATCACCCTTTGAAGTATATGATGCCTTTATGAACTCCAAAAAACATTCAGAATTCACCGGAAGCAAAGCCACAGGAACACCAAAAGAAGGAGCCGAATTTTCAGCTTGGGATGGGTACATTTCGGCCAAAAATTTGCAACAGATAGGCCTAAAGATTATCCCCCATCACGTTTAGAGATAAAATTTAAAGATTTAGGAGACAAAACGGAAATAGCGATGACACATTCAAAAGTTCCTGCAAATCAAGAAACTAGTCTAAGACAAGGTTGGCTTGACTTTTATTGGAAACCATTAAAAGAATATTTTAAAAAACAAAAATCTACAAAATCGAAAAAATGAAAGTAAAAATTCGATTAAAAAGAACCTTTCAAATTTATCCTTTGTCAAATTAAAATCAGATAAACCAAACCCCTTTAAGGGAAACCATTTTACTATGTAACTACGAAAAGGTATAAGTGTGGTTTATTGATGTCTGGTGTTGAAGTAACAAAAAAAGTGAATGAGGATCAAACAAATATTTGTACTTCATGTATGAACACCGTTGTCCAAACTTTTGACCATTTTAGAAAACAAATTGTGAATCTTAGTAACGAAAAGACTCAACTGTGAAGACAAATTAAATTCTTTTAAAAAAGCTTGACTTCTTGGTAGAACAAATCCGATATGCCTCATTTTTATGAAAAATTAAGTAATTTGCATCTTTTTTGATGGAATATCTTTTATACTTAATGTATGAAACTTATCTTTTCGGTTATTGAAATCTCAATATTATTGAGATAAATAAAAAATGTTTAATGGTGAAAATTTATGGTCTACTGCACTAAATGTGGAACTAAGAACGAAGAAGGAGCTACAATATGTGTTAATTGCCAACAACCATTAGTAGATAACTATCGTGCCATGAGACGCCAAAGACGCAAGGCAGAAGATGACTGTTTTGGACTTCCAAATGGTGGAATAATAATAGGTCTAATCATCGGAATCCTGATTATATTCTGGGGAATATCTTCACTTATTGACATTGAATTTAACCTTGGGCCATTACTAATAATAATTCTTGGAATCCTAATTTTTGTTGGAGCACTTTACAGGTATACCCGCAGAAGCTAGATTTTCTCTCCATTTTTATTAATAATAAATTTGCAATTAACCACACCGCAACTTGAACAAATTCTTTCATGATCCCAATGAGAAAGCGATATTCTTGTGAAAAGCCAGAAAAAAATTAAACTAATTACAAATAGATCAATAACTAAACTTTGAATTATATTATCAATACCAATTAAAATAAAAAAAGATCCTAAAACAAAAACAAAATTCAACGATAACCTGATTAGACTTCTAAACCACTGCTGAAAAAAACCAAAACTAACTCCCAAAATACCCAAAATAACAAATAAAATGCCATTCTGTATAACAATCCAACTAGTTAAAAAGTAGAAAATTGATCCAACAATCGTCGTTACCCCCCCTATGAATAAACCCGCACAAGCAGCACATAAAACTCTATTTTTTATATTAAAAATATGGGGATTAAATTTTCCACAACTTGGATGATGCCCTTTCATATCATTGGAAATTGAATGTAAAAATGGATCCTGTTTAAAGAATTGAAATTTTATGTCTAGACTTTTATCTTGGAAAGATATTCACCTTTCAAAATAGACTTTTTAATTGTTTAACAATACCTTGGGATGCCATGTATGTGTAAAGTTTCCTTTTTAATGCCTTTCTTGAGAAGATTCCGCCAACTCTTCTACTCCATGAACCAAAGAAACTCTTGTAACAGTTGAAAAGTTCCTCCTGGACTTCTTTTACTGAAAGATTTTCTGTTGCCATTACAGCGTGAACCATATCATAATTAGCCCAATTCCAATCTTGTATCCACCCATTATTTTTAGCTTCTTCGTAAACTTTCGTCCCAGGAAATGGTGTTAATATCGCAAATATAGCCAAATCAGGGTCTATATCATTTACAAATTCTCTCAAATCTGCTATGGATTTAGAACTATCCTGTCTTTGACCAATAATAAACATTCCCTGTGAAAAGATATCATTGTCTTTGAGTATTTTTACTGCTTTTTTGGCATCTTCTGGAGTTGTACCTTTCTGAAAAGAGTTCAAAGTGTTTGAACTATGACTTTCAACACCTAAAAGAAACCAACGAAGTCCAGCCTTTCTCATTTTAGGTAGAACATTTGCACGACTAACGACATCATCACATCTAACTTGCATAAACCACATTATATCATCAGAAAATCCCCTTTGAATCAATTCATCAGCTAATTCATTTGCACGTTTCCCCAAACCAAAATTGTCATCTGTAAGCCAAAGAAATCTACTCCCAAAATTTTCATAACAAAACTCAAACTCATCAGCTATCCTCTTAGCAGATTTTTTCCTCCATTTAGCTCCCCAATGTCGCCATTGAGTACAAAAAACACAATTATGAGGGCATCCTCTTGATCCTTCGATTAACGCATATCTAGCCGAACCTGCCATTCCAGTAAAATGATATTTATCAACAAGATCCTCAACAAAATGATATCCTGGAAAAGGTAAATCATCAAGATTTTCAATAAAAGACCGATTGACATTATGTTTAACTTTACCCTCAGTATTTCTAAAAGATATACCTTTTACTGAAGAAAGGGAATTATGGTCTTCCCAAACTTTTACCAGTTCAGCAAGAGTTTCTTCTCCTTCTCCCCGAACAATAACATCAATCTCTGGATAAATTTCCAAACTTTCTTGAGCTAATACTGTAAAATGTTGTCCACCTACAATAGTTAGTACATCAGGATTCAATTTTTTAGCAATTTCTACTGTCCTAAGAGCTACATACGTATTACAAGTGGCAAGTGCACTGGAAGCAACAATATCTGGATTAAAAGAATCGATACGGCTTTCCAATTGCTGCCAATCTAATCCTTCTGCATTACAATCTATCACTTTAATTTCTAATTGTTCATTTTGTTTTTCTAAATAGGCTGCGAGTTGAAGAATTCCGTATGGCGGAGGAAGATATTCTCCCATAACAAACCAGTAGTCCTTTGGCGGCTCAATAAAAAGAACCCTCAACTTTACAACACCTTAATCAGTATTGATTTGTTACATAAATTGATAATATTTTCTTAATTTTTTGAATACTATTTGCATTTCTCTTAAATCAGCCAACCAAAGAATAATCTATAAAGTCTATGCTCCAAAATTGTTCTTTTATTAGCTCTTCCGAAGATACGAAAATAATTATTTCCCATAGCTTCTATCATATCGCCTATATCATATCTTGGAAACAGACAAGAAGATATAATTAATCTTCCCCACTCACCACGTTTTAATTCATGAAGCATCTTAGTTTCTTTTCCGGTTTCAACTTCAAAATAGTAAGTATCATAATTAGGAGAAACATACGGTAAATCATCAAGCTGTTGCGCAAAAGCACCTTCTGTTGCACTATACATTTCAACTATAGGTACATCCCCGAAATATTTTCTCAAAATAGGTCCATACTTAAACTGAATCTTTCTAACACTTGTACAAACTAGAACTTTAAAATTCCAAAGATCTTTGGGAAACTTTCCATATTTATGCTTAACATATTTAGCAAATGAAAGAATCACCGGAGTTACACCAATGGTAGCTACTACCTTCTGTTCGAGTGCCCGTTGATAGACTAATTCAAACCTTTTTTTTTTTTTCCATCAGAATCAATAGTTGTTACTTCCGAAGGAAAATTAAGATTTAATATCTTTCCAGAAAGGACATCCATACTATTTATTCTTAGAGCATAATTCGTAATTGCTCTTGCTCCACACCAAAAAATCTGTTCAATATGAGTTTTTGTAACTGGCAGAACCTTCGATTTACCAGTAGAACCTCTAGTCATTACCCAACATGTTGCAGGTTCAGATAGTATAGCAGAATAGTTGCCTAATTTAACTTTTTCAAGATAAGGCTGAAGTCCAGTATAATCTATTGAAGGAAATTTTGCTCGAAAAATATTTCCATCTTTAATATTTTTAGCTGAACATTTTTTTCCATAATCTGTTTTTTCGTATCCCTTAAGAAGCTTTTCAAGGGTTTGCTGCTGAGCAACAATTGGATCCTTTAGAGACTCATGCCATGGATTAACTATATGCTTTAAAATATCTACACCAATCATTACTAAATTACCGACCAGCAAGGAAAACCTTTGAAGTTTCTTCAAAGAAAATCTTATTTTTCAATCTAAGGTTTTGGATTCCTTCCTTTGGCCATAAGTGAACCTACAAGAACTCCCAAAATTACTATCGCACCAACTATGATTAAGACGAATGGAAAAATTGCACTAAAAGAAAAAACTCCAGTTAATGAGAGATAGAACATAACCCCAATCAGAATCAAGATTAAGCCTCCAACCAGAGGACCTAAAATGCCATACGGTTGTTTCTCATATTTCTCTTGTTGCTCTCCTTTCTCATTCTTTTCATTTTTTTCTTGCTTTTCTTGTTTCTCTTGCTTCTCTGTCTTTTCACCTCTATACCGTTCGGCAGGCATAGATGGCATGGATTCTTTGGTCTTCAATGAAGCCCCGCATCGGGGACAAAAAGTCATTTCTTCTTTAACTTCTAAGCCACACTTTGGACAATATGGCATAAAATCACCTAATAACCTGTATTATTTGAGCATTGAGTATTTAAAATATTCACTCCAAAAATTGATTGGGAAATATTATAAGCACTTTCGTTAGAATGTATTTTAGGTGCAACTTTTGAACGGAAATAAAAAACAAATGAATATGGGAAGCGAAGGAATATTCACCGCCATTTCTGTAGGATTCTTTTTCGTTCTAATAGGAATTTTATTAGTTACTACTCCAAATCTATTTGACAACTTTTTAGACTTTGTTAAAAGCTTTAGGCTTATAGATGTCCCTAATTCTAATATCGTTCTTCCTGGACCGGTATCTCCAGAAAATCATATTAAATTGTATCAAGCTGCAGAACTATTGAGTTTCGTTCTAGTAGCGTTTCAAATTGTTATGTTACTTCTAAGATTTTTTGCTCGATCTTCATGGGGAAAAAGAGCAGAAACAGTTGGAAATTTGGTTTTTTGGCTTGGTGCAGGATTTCTTATTCAGAGTTTTCTTATTAAACCACCGACACAGTGGTTCATATTTTGGTCCCTTTTAATAATAATAATTGGAATATCTATGATCGCAAGAGCTATGGTTATTGCTGGTTCAAGACTTTTTTCATAATTAGAATCTAATCCAAAAGAATTAACAAAAATAAAATTTTTTTATCTATTACTAAAAAATGATATACTATCTAACTTAAATAAATAAAAATAAAGAAAAAAGAGAGATTAGTAGAGTCTAATCTCATGTCATTGCTGTTAAATCATCATTTAGCCAAGGATATAATTCTCTAAGTTTCTTCATTGCTTCGTTAACTTTTTCTTGTGGATACTCATATGGAAGCATTTTTCCACTATTATAGTCGTCGTATGCCTGCATATCAAAGTGACCATGGCCACATAGCAGGAATAGTATAGTTTTTTCTTCACCTGTTTCTTTGCACTTAAGGGCTTCATCAATTGCAGCCTTTATGGCGTGTGATGGTTCAGGAGCTGGAATGATTCCTTCAGTTTTTGTGAACAATTTTGCAGCATCGAATGTTTCAATTTGATTATATGCTCTAGATTTTATTACTCCCTCTTCTTTTAGAAGACTTACAGTTGGGGCCATTCCGTGATAACGCAGTCCTCCAGCGTGAATTGGTGGAGGTATAAATGTATGACCAACAGTATGCATTTTAACCAAAGGAATAATTTTAGCTGTATCCCCATGATCGTAAGTATAAAATCCTTTTGTAACTTTAGGAACTGCAGAAGACTCAACTGCAATAAATTCTGCTTCTTTTTCAGCTTTACCTTTTATTTTATCATGATAAAATGGCCAATAAAGTCCTGAGAAACTGCTGCCTCCGCCTATGCAACCAATAATTTGATCCGGATATTCGTCTATCATTGCTAATTGTTTCTGAGTTTCTAGACCAATAACCGTTTGATGAAGCAAAACATGATTGAGAACACTTCCAATTGTATACTTTACATTATCTGTAGTAAGCGCTTCTTCAACTGCCTCACTGATAGCTATTCCAAGACTTCCTGTGCTATTAGGATCGGCTTCTCGAATAGCTCTTCCACTTTTAGTTCTGGTAGTTGGACTTGGAAATACTTCAGCACCCCAAGTTTCCATCATGATTTTTCTATATGGCTTTTGATGGTAGCTTGCACTTACCATATATACTGTCGCATCGATACCAAATAATTGTGCACTGTATGACAAAGCTGATCCCCATTGTCCAGCACCAGTTTCAGTTGTAACTCTTTCTAGTCCTTCTTTTGAAGCGTAATAAACTTGTGCAACAGCTGTATTTGTTTTATGACTACCCGCAGGACTGACTCCTTCATATTTGTAGTAAATTTTTGCAGGAGTTTTCAAAGCCTTTTCTAAACCTGTAGCCCTAAAAAGTGGGCTAGGTCTCCATATTCGATAAGCTTCGCGAACTGGTTCTGGAATATCTATCCATCTTTCCATACTGTATTCTTGTTTGAGACACTCAAGAGGGAATAGAGGTGGTGGAAGTTGGACTTTCTCTTTTGTCTGTGGATGAATCATAGGTGGTAAAGGTTTTGGAAGGTCTGGTAAAATATTGTACCATTGTTTTGGAATTTCATCTTCTTCTAATAATATCTTTTTAGATGCCATGAATAATCCCTTTTTTATATTTGAGAATTAACTTTTTTTACCCTGAAGCATTTATATAAGCTTTGCCGTACAAAAATCATCCTGAGAGTATTATATATGTGGGGTCAAATTAAACAATTCTTCAAAGATTTACCCGCCCAAGAACGTGTTGCCCAACTCCTTTTCGAAAGAGGATTCCAAATCAATAATGAAAGAAAAGTTGTTAGTGGTAAAATTGAAATACCACACACTCAGATCGGAAAAGAAGTAGGGGTTGAACGCAGAGCTGTTGATAGTACTGTTCAAACAATACTTTCTAACCCAGAACTAAAGAACATTTACATGAATCTTCGACAAGTTTGTTCACTTCAGGAGGTTGCCCGTGAATTTAATCTTAGTGTTATTATATTTGTTCCCGAGAATGCTCATCAGAAAGGAATAATAGCAGACGTAACAAAAAAAGTGTCAGAATATGGTCTCAGCATTAGACAAGCGTTAGCAGAAGATCCGAGCACAAGTAACCATCCACAATTGACTCTTATTTTAGAAGGAGAAATTCCCTCTGAACTTATAAATGAAATAAGAAGATTACCGGGAACAAGAAGCATTACAATGTATTAGGAATTTCTTTATCTCTGTATATTTTAATGGCAGAATACATAATCCAAAGAACCACAAGTTTTGAGATTGTCTCTGGAACAGCAATTCCAACATTAAATATATCCAGCGTGTAAATTAACCAAGAAAACATAACAATCAGGAAGGTAGCGAAAGCAAAAGTTGACTTTCTTTCTGCAGTATAAACGATTGATGTTAGACTCAACATTATGAAATGAGGCACCACAGCTGCAAGGTGAATGGGACCGTATGTCTCGTTAAACGCTGCAACTAGCTGAATAAAAAATGTTGAAATTAATAAACAATAACTGCTATACTTTGCATGCTTTCTAAAAACCGTTACAGTATAAATCATGAGTAGAAAACCAGAAAGCAATAAACCCATATTAAATATTGCAGCAGCGTCACTAGTTACTGCATGTCCGAGATCGCTAAGTGCATTGTTTTCCCAACTAAACCATGGAGATAGAAGAAGAGAAATTATAATTGAAATATAAAGCAATAATGATCCAAATATACCAAATAATGCATATGCTCTATCTTCCATGTTTCATTCACTGTCCTGAAAAAATTGCTTTTCAAATATTTATACTAAAGTTAAGAATAGCTTCGAAATTGAACTTTTTCTGCTGGTCCATTAGTAATTATTTTCTTCTCTAATTCATTCAAAGAGCATTTACATCTGGAAACGTCTGCTATTGCAATCCATTCTGCAGATTTTCCTCTTCGAAGAGTTCGAGATTCACTTGACAATAGATCAACTTCTTGGTCTGCTAGTATACTTGCAGCTTTTGCCAGAGCACCTGGAACATCTGATAATGTGATACTTAATTCAACCAATTTTGCTTCGGGATCAGCAAATGGGGTAATTCGAAGTTCTTTTTTATCTAAATCAGCAATTAGCATAACATACATGCCTTCTGAAAGTTTTATTGCATCACGAATAGATGATGGCATCGTGATTCTTCCTCGTGAATCAACTCTTACAATTTCAGTCATCCGCATCTTTTGATCTCCAATATTTCTTCCGGAAACCTTTATATAAGATGTGCGGAATATGGGTTTCAACCCACTATTTACCCACAGAGGTCAAAAGAGATGAATAGGAGGAATAAAATTCACACGCCTACACACACCCAAAGGAACCCGAGACATTTTACCTAACGAAGTTAAAGAATACCACTATGTAGAAGATCAATTAAAAGAAAATTTTAATCTATGGAACTACAATGAGGTTCGATCTCCAACTATCGAATTTGTAGAAACATTGTCTACTGGTGTGGGATCAGAACTTGTTGAAGCAATGTTTAAGTTCCAAGACTTTGATGGAAAACTATTAGCCCTACGACCAGAAATGACAGCACCAGTTGCCCGAATAGTGACAACAAGAATGCAATCTTCACCAGAACCAATTCGTCTATTTTATATTAACAATGTTTTTCGATACAGCCAATCATACCTAAAAAGAGAAAGAGAATTCTGTCAAGCAGGAGTTGAACTTGTTGGAAGCAACACCCCTGAAGCAGATGCTGAAATCTTAGCACTCCTGATATCATCACTAAAAAAGATAGGTTTAACTGAAATAAGAATTGATTTGGGTCATGCAAACCTCCTTAAAAATCTTCTAAATGCAGCAGAATTGAATGACCAACAAAAAATCTCTATTCATGATATTCTAGCATGCAGAGACTTTGTGGGTTTACAAAAATTCATGGAACAAAACAATTTTCCCTCAAACCTAAGAGAAGTTTTTCTTGAACTCTCTAGATGCAGAAGATTAAATGAAGTATCTTCTATCTCTCTTAATGGCTCAAAATACGAGCAAGTAAACAAACAGATAACAAACTTAATAGACTTTCAAAAAATACTTATTGCCTTTAAAATCCAAGACAAAGTTTTCTTTGATTTTTCATTAACAAAAAAGATTGATTATTACACTGGAATGGTTTTTGAGGCATCTGTCCCAAATCTTGGTCTTCCTATAGGTAGTGGAGGAAGATACGATAATTTCATTCAAAAATTCGGAAAAATAAAGCTTCCTGCAACAGGTTTTGCATTAGAAATAGGAAAACTCATTCAAGCTCTCCTAGCACAAGGTTTCAAATTTCCAACTAAAACAAAAACAAAGGTAATTGTTTCATCAAACATCATTAGTGAAGCTGTTGAAGCGGCCAAAACTCTTCGTGATTCAGGAATAATTGCTTCAATAGAAATAAAAGAAAGAAGTTTTGAAAAAACAGTTGAATACGGAAAACTTACAGAAATTGATTATGCTATTTATATTAACTCATCATTAAAGAATCCATTAACTGTTTATAGTATAAAATCTGATTCCAAGAAACAGATCTCATTCCAGACTTTTTTGCAAAACATCGGAGGCCAAATTGTTTGAGAAAGAAGATTCGTATAGCTATACCCAACAAAGGGCGTATTAAACAACCTGCTGTTGATGCTTTAAATCGTGCTGGTATAACCATTATTGAAGAGGAAAGAACATACATCTCTCAAACTTCTAACCCCCGGTTTCAAGCAATTTTTGCTAGAGCAAATGATATTCCTGTCTACGTTCACTATGGAGCTGTAGATCTAGGTATAACAGGACACGATTTGATCTTGGAAAGAGAAGCAGATGTTCTGGAATTGCTTGATTTAAAGTTCGGAAAAGCCACTCTCGTTTTAGCAGTTCCAGAAGATTCATCAATCAATTCAGTCAACGATATTCCAACTTTAACAAGAATAGCGACGGAATTCCCAATAATAACTAGAAAATATTTTGAAAAACTTGGAAAGCAAGTAGAAGTACTTGAAGTAAACGGAACAGCTGAACTTGCACCAAAATTAGATTTGGCTCAAATGATTGTAGACATAACTTCAAGCGGAGAAACATTGAGAAAAAATAAACTACGAATAATTGGAAAAATTCTAAGTTCAACTTGTAGATTAGCATGCAATAAGATTGCTTATCGAATATTCGAAAAAGAAATCTGCGAATTACAATCTAAATTACAGAGGGGATTATAAATGCAAATCATTTCTTCTGATGAGTTTAGAAAAAAAGAATTAAACAATTTACTAAATAGAGGAAAAGCTGACCTCTCTAATATTTATGAAGTAGTTAAAAAAATAATATTTGATGTTAAAGAAGAAGGTGACTCAGCTCTTCTAAAGTATACTGAAAAATTTGATAAAACCAACCTCAATATATCAGGATTGAAAGTCTCAGCGAAAGAAATCAAAGAAGCTTACAAAAATCTTGAAAAGAAACAAATTGATGCATTAAAAAAAGCTGCAGAAAATATTGCTCTATTCCACACGAAGCAATTAAAAAAAGAATGGAATATGGAAATAACTGAAGGTGTAAACTTAGGACAAGTGATCAGACCATTAGGAATTGTTGGAATCTATACTCCAGGGGGAAAAGGGTCCTATCCTTCTTCACTTCTTATGTGTGCAATTCCAGCAAAAGTTGCAGGTGTCAAAAAAATTGTCGTATGTTCACCTCCCCAAAAAGATGGGAATGTCGATTCTGCACTTCTTGTTTCTGCAGATATTGCTGGGATAACTGAGTTTTATAAAATTGGAGGAACTCAAGCAATCGCTGCTATGGCTTATGGTACAGAAACAGTAAAAAAAGTCGATAAAATTGTCGGTCCAGGAAATATTTACGTGACAACCGCCAAACTTCAAGTTAACAAAGACGTTGCAATTGATATACCTGCAGGACCAAGTGAAGTACTTGTAATCGCAGATAAATCAGCTAATGCTTCATACATCGCTTCTGATCTTCTGGCACAAGCTGAACACGATCCCCATTCCTGGGCTAATCTTCTTACCACTTCTAAAGAATTAGCATCGGATGTAAAAAAAGAAATTGAAAAACAAATACAATCTCTTTCTAGAATAGAAATCATCAAATCTTCATTACAAAAAGGGTTAATCGTAATTGTCAAAGACATTGATGAAGCAATAGAAATATCAAATTTGATTGCTCCCGAACATTTGCAAATTCAAACAAAATTTCCAAGAGAGATTCTGAAAAAAATTCAAAATGCTGGAGCAATCTTTCTAGGTAAATATTCACCAGTATCATTTGGCGATTATTCATCGGGTTTAAATCATGTCTTGCCTACTGCGGGTTATGCAAAATTCTATTCAGGACTCTCAAGTCTAGACTTTATTAAAACAATAAATTTTCTTGAATGTAACAAAAATGGATACCGAAACTTAAAACAAACTACATTAACTATTGCCAAAATGGAAGGATTCGATGCACACGCAAAAGCTGTAGCAATTAGGGAAGAGAAAGAAAAATGAAAATTAAAAATTTAGTTCAAAAAGAAGTCAGAAGTCTTTCTAGCTACGAGGTCAAAACTATACTTG